>QHOD01000069.1 GCA_003218615.1 Verrucomicrobiota bacterium | reverse complement strand
TTTTGGGCTTCTCTAAGGACGAGAGGCTCAGCGCAGAGAGCGTCCGTAGAGTTATCCATCCGGAAGATCGTGAATACGTGCGTAACACGGTGAAGAGGTCCTTGGACACAAGAGGCGAAATCGAAGCCGAATACCGCGTAGTAATGCCCGGCGGCAAAGTTCGCTGGATGACAAGGCGCGCGCACATCGAGTTCGACGACACGGGCAAGCCGGTATGGGAGCGTGGTGTTTTGATCGACATCACCGAACGCAAGTTGGCAGAAGAACGCTTCCGGCTGGTGGTCGAGGCGGCGCCCAGCGGAATGGTCATGGCTAACAGCAAGGGCAAGATCATTCTCGTGAACGCCCAGGTTGAGACCTTCTTTGGTTATACACGCGATGAGCTCATCGGTCAGCCCATCGAGATGCTTGTCCCCAAGCGATTCCAGTCTAGGCACGCCGGCTTTCGCCACGGTTACCTTGGCGATGCCCAGGCTCGCTCGATGGGCGCAGGGCGCGAGCTGTTTGCCCGGCGTAAGGACGGCAGCGAATTTCCAGTCGAGATCGGTCTCAATCCCATTCACACTCCGGAAGGGCTTTTTGTTTTGGCCTCGATTGTCGATATTAGCGAGCGGAAACGGGCAGAGTTAGAGGGGGCGCGTCAACGCGATGAGCTGGCGCACCTCTCACGTGTGACGATGCTTGGCGAACTTTCCGGCTCGCTCGCGCACGAGCTAAACCAGCCGCTTACCTCTATCCTCAGCAACGCTCAGGCTGCTCAGCGATTTCTCGCGGACGAAGTTGTCGATCTTAACGAGCTGCGCGAGATCCTTAATGACATTGTGGCCGAAGACACGCGCGCTGGCGAAATGATCCAGCGCCTGCGCGTCCTGTTCAAAAAAAGGGAAATGCCAAAGCATACTGGTGATATCGACATCAATAAGGTCGTCCAGGACGTCCTAAAACTAGTGGGCAACGACCTCATGAATCAAAACGTGACCATGGATACAGAACTCGCGCAGAATTTGCCCGCAGTTACCGGGGACTGGATCCAGCTTGAGCAGGTCCTGCTTAACCTGGTGCTTAATGGCTGCGAAGCGATGGAAGATTGCGAGCCTTCGGATCGCCGGCTGCGCGTCGTTACCGAACTGGACAACGGCGCGGTGCGTGTATCCGTGACCGATCGGGGTGAGAGCATTCCAGAGGAAAAAATGGACCGCGTCTTCGAGCCTTTTTTCACCACTAAAGCGGAGGGAATGGGGCTTGGGCTCTCCGTCTGCCACACCATCATTCGTGCGCATCGAGGAAAAATCTGGGCCACGAACAATCTCGACCGCGGCGCCACGTTCCATTTCGAACTGCCTGTCAACCGTTGAATTTTAACCCCCGCGAATACATGCCAACGCTAATTCGCACAAAATGGTCTGGCGTTTCATGGAAACGCCCTACAAAATAACTGGGATCATTGACGAGCAATGTCCGCTGTGTCCGAACCAGACGCGCCAACCGTTTTCATCGTGGACGATGAGGCGCCGGTGCGGAAAGCGCTTTCGCGCCTTTTGCGCGCGGCTGGCTTCGTTGTAGCCGCGTTTGCGTCGCCCGGCGAATTTCTCGCGCAGCACGACCTGCACAAACCGGGGTGTCTGGTGCTCGATCTGATGATGCCCGGCATCAACGGGATGGAACTGCAAAGAGCGCTCGCCCGCAAAGGCAGCGTGCTGCCCATTATTTTTCTCACTGGTCACGGTGATATTCCAAAGAGTGTGCAGGCAATGAAAAGCGGCGCGCTTGATTTCCTCACCAAACCCGTGAACGATGAAAACCTGCTCGCATCCATTCGCGCGGCGATTAAAAGAGACAGCGTCGCCCGGCGTGAGCAGGCCGAGCTATTCGAGATCCGCGCTCGCCTCGCCTCGCTCACGCCACGCGAGCAGGAAGTTCTCGACCACGTCGTGACCGGCAAACTAAACAAACAAATCGCCGATGACCTCGGCGTCGTAGAGAAGACAATCAAAGTGCATCGCGCGCGGGTGATGACGAAAATGAAGATCCAGTCGGTTGCCGAACTGGTGCGATTGGTCGAACGCAGCGGAATCAGGAACCAGTAGTCAGAGATCGCTAGTCAGCGGGTAGTCCCGCTCGGCGCGCACGGCGGTCGCGCCCTACCAAAGCATACTGGACTAAGGTCCAATATCGCCCGGTCGCCGTGGTGGTTACAGTTCGCCCCTGTGACTAACAATCGACCATTTATCGCCTTCGTAGATGATGAAGAACCCATTCGGAGGGCCTTCGCGCGCTTGTTGCGTTCCGCTGGCCTGGATGCGGAAACATTCGACTCCGGTGCGGAGTTTTTGAAATCCATCGACGCGCATCGGCCGGACTGCGTCGTGCTCGATCTCCAAATGCCGCAAATGCACGGGTTGGCCGTGCAACGGCAGCTCGCCAAAGTCCACGCAGCCATCCCCGTCATTATCCTGACCGCGCATGATACACCCGCGCCACGCGAGCAGGAAGTTCTCGACCACGTCGTGACCGGCAAACTAAACAAACAAATCGCCGATGACCTCGGCGTCGTAGAGAAGACAATCAAAGTGCATCGCGCGCGGGTGATGACGAAAATGAAGATCCAGTCGGTTGCCGAACTGGTGCGATTGGTCGAACGCAGCGGAATCAGGAACCAGTAGTCAGAGATCGCTAGTCAGCGGGTAGTCCCGCTCGGCGCGCACGGCGGTCGCGCCCTACCAAAGCATACTGGACTAAGGTCCAATATCGCCCGGTCGCCGTGGTGGTTACAGTTCGCCCCTGTGACTAACAATCGACCATTTATCGCCTTCGTAGATGATGAAGAACCCATTCGGAGGGCCTTCGCGCGCTTGTTGCGTTCCGCTGGCCTGGATGCGGAAACATTCGACTCCGGTGCGGAGTTTTTGAAATCCATCGACGCGCATCGGCCGGACTGCGTCGTGCTCGATCTCCAAATGCCGCAAATGCACGGGTTGGCCGTGCAACGGCAGCTCGCCAAAGTCCACGCAGCCATCCCCGTCATTATCCTGACCGCGCATGATACACCCGAGGACCGCGAGCAGGCGATGAATGGCGGCGCATCGGCTTACCTCCGCAAACCGATAAATGATCGCGAGCTGCTCGATGCCATTTCTACCGCCGTCACCCGCGCAAAAGGGGTTGCGCATCGGTGAGCTGCCCTGCTTCTCCACCTCCCTTTGTCGACCGTTCGAAGACCATCGGGAGCGAAAATTTGCTCAGCACGAAACGCGGAACCGACTGCGGAGATGCTGACCAGCAGCTTGAGCAGGTCCAGTCAGACACGCTGGATTACAATCGCAACTATAGGTTGAGCGACAGTCGGCGGCGCCGCGTCACGAAAGTCTTACTGCCGCCCATTCATGCGGCTTTGGGTCCTTTTTGGCACCGTCTGAAAATTATCTGGAGAAAAAATCTGCGCGGCGCAGGCGATTTCGCAGAGGCTTGTTGGCGCCACGCAAAAAAAGCTTTGCTCCATGCTTTCGCATCTATCGGGCCCGCGCTTTACAACCGTCTGAAAACTGCGTGGAGAAAAAATTTGCTCAGCACAAAATCTGTACCGGAGCGCAGAGAGAGTGGCGATGAGGCCGGGCAGACCGAGTCAGATACGCTGGATTATAATCGCATTCGTGGATGGCGTGGCGGGCCTCCGCCACGACAGAACAAAAATTGGATACCCAGAATCGCGCTGGTTGAGGCGATCGCGCTTGCTCTTCTCTTCGCAAACGGATACGCCGGCGGCGGATTTTTGAGAGTTCCCGGAATGCCTGCGCCTTCCAATCGCGCTGCTGCGGGAGCGGGGACCGCGAAAGTTTTCGAGACTGCAGGGCTGGCGATTGCCTGGACGATCAACGATGTGATCGCTGGCGCATTCCACGGTTCTGGAGGGTTCCAGAGCGCGGTCGTTGCGGGCGAGACGAGCAACCGTTATCGCGCCAGATCTGGCGCGAACAGTTCTGGCTCGGATAGTCGCTCCTGGACCAGCAGTTGGCTGACACTCAACCGCAGCCCCTCTTCAGGGAGCAGTGGAGACAGCCCATTCTTCCGGGCGCTAGCTGGGCTCTTCTCGACCCATAACAGTAATAGCAGTGATAAGTGGATATCCGCCGGTAGCAACGCAGGGGGTCACGGAACAGGGTCCGGTGCTGGGAGCGGTCATGCAACTGGTAGCAGTGCGATTTTGCCCACGGCTGGCGCCGGCACAGACGTCGCGAGCGCCGCTAACACTAATTCGGAGAAAATTGTTCGCAGCGGCGGAGGTAACACAAGCGGACTGGTTACAAACAGCCTCGCGACGAACGCGGACATAACATCTGGCATTAGCGCGGCCTCGACTCAGACTGGCATCGGCACAATAGCTTCAGCTATCCAAGGTGCACCGAGCGGGAGCGGCGAAGGCATCGCGGCGGCCGCTCCAAGCGGCGGTCCAATAGCAGGCTCCGGCGCAATGTTCGCTCTGGCACCCGTGGACGCCCAACAGGTCTGGAAGAATACGGGCACGAATTTCAATGCAGGGGCCGGTTGGGTGAGCGGCACTGCGCCGGCAGCGGGGGACGTGGGAGCCTTCACATCGGCCGAAGTTACAAATCCGCAGCTCACCGCTAACACTTCTATTGCCGGGCTCTATTTTTCGGGAGTAAACACCTCGGGTTATACCCTTACAGGTTCAGGCACACAAACACTTACGCTCACCGGGTATGCGACATCGATAGGTGCCGAGACCGGGAACATTAATGCTGTCGCCATTGGCGCAGAAAACACTTCCGGTACGAACACGATTGCCGTGCGGATCATTCTGGCGCCAGCGAGTGGCTCTACTTCGACAATCTTTCAAGCGGCTGGCGGGACGCTGGTCCTAAGCGGGGTGATCTCCGGCACGGGCATTGACCTAACGAAAACCGGCGGGGGCACGCTCTCGCTCTCCGGCGTCAATACCTACACCGGCGGAACGACGCTGAGCTCGGGGACACTACAACTCTCGGGCTCAGGAACATTAGGATCAACGAGTGGCTCGCTGACCGTAGACGGCGGCACGCTTAACCTCAATGGAACGAGTCAAGGTGTGGGTAATTTTACTGGCAGCGGCGGCACAATTCTCAACAATGCCACGGGCACGAATGTGACACTCACAATCGGCAACGGCAATACTGGTGGTGGAAATTATTCTGGCGTCATTGCTGATCATACGTCCGGAACTGGCACGGTTGCGCTGACAAAAACTGGAACCGGCACGATCACGCTGTCCGGTGCGAACACTTATAGTGGGGGAACCACACTGAGCGCAGGCACACTCAACATCAATAGCACAACCGCGCTCGGAGCAACTGCCGGCGCGTTTACGATTAACGGCGGCACAATCGATAATACGAGTGGGAGCGCCCTTACTCTGACCAATAACAATCCCATAACCATTGGCGCCAGTTTCATTTTCGGCGGAACCAACGATCTGAATCTTGGCACGGGGGGCATAACAAATACCGCGACCAGCCGCACGATCACTCTTAACGGCACAAACAGCACGCTAACCTTAGGCGGTACGATGATAAATGGTTTCAATGGCGTTCAAACCACGACGGTGAACGGCCCGGGCAACACTCTGGTTCTTGGCGGCTATGCGTTGAGCAACAACAGCACCAGTCGGATCGATGTGATCAATGGCACCGGCAATGTCGACATCACGGGCGCGATTACGAACGGCAGCACGGCCACGGCAAGTGGTTTGACCTACAGCGGCACGGGAACACTCACCCTATTCGGGAATAACACCTACGCTGGAGCGACAAGCGTCAGTTCCGGCATCCTCAATATTCAAAACAACAACGCACTCGGGACAACGGCTGCCGGCACCACGGTTTCGAGCGGCGCGACTCTGCAATTGCAAGGCGGGATCACCGTTGGCGCTGAAGCGCTGAACATCACCGGAACCGGAGCAACCGGACAGAATGGTGCATTGGTTAACGTGAGCGACACCAATAACTATGGCGGCCTGCTTACTCTGGGCGCCGCTACAACGATCTCTTCCGACAGTGGCATACTAAATCTAACTAACACCGGGACAATTACCGGCGCCGGGGACAACCTAACTTTGACCGGCTCGGGCAATGGCAGCATCTCGAGCGTCATCGGCACAACGACTGGCACACTGACAAAATCCGGCACCGGCACGTGGACACTTAATAACCTTAATACCTATACCGGTCTGACGACGGTTACGGCCGGCACTCTGCTTGAAGGAGTGAGCAATGCAATCAACACCGGAGCTCTGACGATTAACGGCGCAACGGCAATCTTCGATCTTGGCGCAAATCACACCGACAGTGTTGGCACGGTGACATTGAATGGGGGCGGCACGATTAACGGCACTGGCACATCGGCTCTCACCAGCACGGGCACTTTTGAAATGGAGAATGGAACGGTAAACACGGTTCTGGCCGGTTCCGGCATCGCGCTGAACAAGACCAGGCAATCTTCGATCTTGGCGCGAATCACACCGACAGTGTTGGCACGGTGACATTGGATGGGGGCGGCACGATGAACGGCACCGGCACATCGGCTCTCACCAGCACGGGTACCTTTGAAATGGAGGACGGCACAGTAAACGCGATTCTGGCCGGTTCGGGCATCGCTCTCAACAAGACCACAACCGGCACGGTGATCCTGTTTGGCGCCGACACTTACACCGGGCTGACGACTATCAGCGCTGGGATATTGAACATCCAAAATGGGAGCGCACTCGGCACGACCACTCCCGGCACGACGGTTTCCAGCGGCGCGACCTTACAGTTACAAGGCGGGATCACCGTTGGAGCTGAAGCGCTGAACATCACCGGAACCGGAGCTACGGGCGGGACTGGCGCCTTGGAGAACGTAAGCGATACCAACAATTATGGCGGGCTGCTTACTTTGGGTGGTGCTACGACGATCTCTTCCGACAGTGGCATACTAAATCTGACTAACACTGGGACAATTACTGGCGCCGGGGACAACCTAACTTTGACCGGCTCGGGCAATGGCAGCATCTCGAGCGTCATCGGAACCGGCGCCGGCACACTGACAAAGAGCGGCAGCGGCACGTGGACGCTTAATAACCTTAACACCTACACCGGCCTGACGACCGTTACGGCCGGCACTCTGGCTGAAGGAGTAAACAGTGCGATCAACAACGGAGCCCTGACGGTCAACGGCGCGACGGCCATCTTCGATCTTGGCGCAAATCACACCGACAGCGTCGGCACGGTAACATTGGACGGAGGTGGCGCGATTGACGGCACTGGCACATCGGTTCTCACCAGCACGGGCACCTTTGAAATGAAGAGCGGAACGGTAAACGCAATTCTTGCTGGTTCCGGCATCGCGCTGAATAAGACAACAACCGGCACGGTCACACTTAATGGCGTGAACACCTACACCGGCCTGACGACGATAGCTGCGGGTACCCTGAGCGTTGCGTCGATCGGCAATAGCGGTGCAAATAGTAATCTTGGCACGAATGGAACGATCAATATCGGTTCCAGCACCACTACTGGCACGCTCCTTTACACTGGTACCGGTGAAACGAGCAACAAGGTCATCAACCTCGCCGGCACCACCGGCGGCGCAGTGCTCGATCAATCCGGAACAGGATTGCTTAAATTCACCAGCAATTTAACTGCGACCGGTGTTGGCAGCAAAACGCTGACCTTGCAGGGCTCGACCGCTGGAACAGGCGAGATCAGCGGCGCAATTGTTAACGGTTCGGGTACGATTTCTGTTACCAAGACCGGCACTGATACATGGACGCTTTCCGGGGCGAACACCTACACTGGGGCGACAACGGTTAGCGCTGGAATATTGAACATCCAAAATGCCACCGCACTGGGCACGACAGCTGCCGGCACGACCGTTTCGAGCGGCGCAACATTGCAGTTGCAGGGCGGAATCACAGTCGGCGCCGAAGCATTGACGCTCAGCGGAACTGGAGCCACCGGGCAGACCGGCGCATTGGTCAACGTCAGTGGAACCAATACATACGGCGGCACGATAACGCTCGGAGCTACTACAATAATTTCCTCCGACAGCGATACCCTGAATCTTAATGGCGCGGTCAATCTCAACAGCCACGGCCTTACCGTGGGCGGCAGCGGACGTACGCTAATCACTGGAGTAATCAGTGGGTCTGGCGCCAGTTCAACCCTTACAAAAAGCGGTAGCGGTGCATTGAGGCTCACTGCCGCCAATACCTATGGCAGCTCGAGCACAACGGTAAATGGTGGTACTCTACTCGTGAACAACACGACCGGCTCGGGCACTGGTGGCGGCCCTGTCACTGTTAACAACAGCGGCAGCACGATTGGAGGAACCGGCACAATTTCAGGACGCCTCACGGTCAATGCCGGAGCGAACCTTTCCCCGGGAAACGGTGGCTATACCACAGGGGTTCTCACCGTAGGATTGCTCACATTGCAACCCACCTCCAATTTTCGCATAGATATCAATGGCACCACCGTCGGTACTGGATACGACCAACTTCAAGTGACGGGCGCCGGAGGAGCGGGAGGAGCCGTGATTACTGGAAGCAATCTGCTAGTTCACGTTGATACGACATTGACTGTCGGAGAACAATTTACTATCGCACACCACGCAGGAGGCTATACCGGCCAGTTCGCGGAGGGGAGTTCGGTAACTGACCAGCACGGTGATGTCTTCTCAATCAATTACAGCGGCGGGCCGTCACATTACGACCTCGTGTTGACGGCACAGTCAGTGGTGACCGTTGTTCCCGAGCCGAGCACATGGATCGGCGGCGCACTCGCCGTCGTCGCGCTCGCTTACACGCAGCGACGCAGACTGAAGAAGTTATTAGTTAGTAGTTGAGAGTTGATAGTCTGGGAACCGCCGCCTCAACCCTTCGCCGCGTCACCGCTGCAACGGTCGTCACACCTTCGCTCTGTTCGCTTGTCGCGCCGGAAGCGATCGGCCAAGGCGGGTTGCCTTGTGTGTGAATTGTCCCATTCCGGGAAAAAACTTTTACAGAAGGCAATCAAGATAACGAAGATTCGGCGCGCCCCCGTTTGACTTCGCTCGTGCCACGGCAGGCAAGCCAAGGGGAAGCTCAGGTCGCGCTACCATATTGGCCTAAGGTCCAATAGCACGTTCTGCCTCTGCAAATTATCCTGCGGCCATTGTTTCTGCTCAAAAAAAATCGCCTTGGGATTGCTATCGCAGATGACTAACAATCGCCCGCTTATCGCCTTTGTAGATGATGAAGAATCGATCCGGAAAGATCGGTCATTCAAAGCTCTGCTGGTTTTGGCGATTGCCGTTACGGTCTTGATCGCGAATGAATCCGCGGTCGGCGCAGGGCAGGACATCGAATGGACTGGGACAACGAGCACGACATGGGGCACAAGCACCAACTGGAACCCTACTGGCGTTCCAACGGGCACAGATAATGCCGTTTTCAACGGCACTTTTACTAATCAGCCGACCTTGACTACCTCTGAGACCGTCGGCGGTCTCTGGATGACAGATCCCGTCGGGCAGGATGTCACGGTTGGCGGCGCCCACTTGCTCATGCTGCAAGGCAATACGATTAATGGCAACGCTAACCTTGGTGTCCTGGTTGATAACAGCAGCGCGTTCACGCTAACGATCGCTTGCGACACAAGGATCGTAAATTCCCAAGGCTGGGCGAACAATTCCAGTAACCTTCTCACTGTCAGCGGCGTGGTAGATCTCAACGGCCAGACCCTTACCGTCAGCGGCAGCGGAAATACCTTAATGAGTGGAAAGATCACCGGTGGCGCCCCCTCCTCATCGCTCGCCAAGAGCGGCACCGGAACATTGACCCTGACCGGTAAGAATACCTACCAAGGCACAACGCAGGCGCTCGAGGGGACACTCTTACTAAATGGCGATCAGTCGACGGCCAATGGCCCCACTACTGTGACTGTCAGCGGCGGCGGCACGACGCTTGGGGGAACGGGCACCATCGGCGGCACAGTCACTGTCGGTTCGGGAGCAAACATTGCGCCAGGAAATGGCGGCAATACCACCGCGATTCTGAACACCGGCGCGCTCACCCTGGCATCCGGCTCCAATTTTCTTGTCGATATCAACGGCACGACTGCGGGCACCCAATATGACCAACTCAACGTGACCGGGTTGGTCACGCTTACCGGCAGCAATCTGGTGATCACAGTTGGGGGGACAATAACTGTCGGGCAGCAATTGACGATTATAAACAATGACGGCAGCGACGCGGTCGTCGGGATGTTTGCCGGTTTACCCGAAGGAGCGACCGTCACGTCTGGAGGTGACACTTTTAGCATCACTTACGTTGGGGGCACAGGCAACGACGTCGTGCTGACTCCGCTGGTGGTTGTTCCGGAGCCCAGCACATGGATCGGCGGCGCGCTGGCCGTCGCTGCGCTCGCTTATACGCAACGACGCAGACTGCGGAAGCTGGTAGTTCGCAGCTGAGAGTTGAGGGCGTTTCTGGGAAACGCCGCTTCAACCCTCCGATCTTTCAACACGCAGCATCGCCAGCTACTTGCGCACGGAATCGCCGATTTTCGGTTTTGCGGCGTGGGCCAGCTCGAGACGAAAAACGGTTTCACCCTCCTTCATCAGATCGAGCCGGTCGCGCGCAATCGTTTCCAAATATGTCACGTCGGTCTTGAGAAGATTGACCTCGCGAGTTTGACGCGAAAGCAAACTCTGCCGCTCGTTTACGTGTTGTTGCAGATCATCGATCTCGGCCCGGCTTTGCACCAGTTTTTTGTAAGGGGGAACGAACAGGCTCACGATCACCAGCCAGATGGCGAGCAGCAGCAGAACGCGAAGAATGCGGTTGAGCCGCTGCCAGACGGTGGCTTCGCGGCGCGCGCGGAAATCGGCGTAACTGTGATCCACTCAGCGCATCTTACCGCCGTACACGGCTTTGTCACCAAGTTCTTCTTCGATTCGCAGCAGCTGATTGTATTTTGCCATCCGATCGCTGCGGCTAAGCGATCCAGTCTTGATTTGGCCGGCGTTCGTGGCAACCGCGATGTCGGCAATGGTGGCGTCTTCCGTTTCGCCGGAGCGATGGCTGATCACGGTGGAATAATTATTTTCCTTGGCCAGATCAATCGTCGCCAGTGTTTCGGTGAGGGTGCCGATCTGGTTCACCTTGATCAAAATCGAATTCGCCACGTGTTCGGCAATTCCTTTGCGGAGAAATTCAACGTTGGTGACAAAGACATCGTCTCCCACCAGCTGAATTTTGTCGCCGAGCTGTGCGGTCAATTTTTTCCAGCCCGCCCAATCGTCTTCCGCGCACCCATCCTCAATCGAAATAATCGGAAATCGTGCGCAAAGATCGGCATAGTACTCGATCAATTCTTCGGCGGTTTTCTGTGAGCCATCCGATTTCCTGAAAACATAAACGCCGTTCTCGCTGTCGTAGAACTCCGATGCGGCCGGATCGAGCGCAATAAAAATCTGTTCGCCGAGCTTGTAACCGGCTTTCTTAATCGCCGTCGCAATCGATTCCAGCGCGTCCTCGGCGGAATCGAGCTGCGGCGCAAATCCGCCTTCGTCGCCAATCGCCGTGGAAAGATGTCGATCTTTCAGGACCGATTTAAGCGCGTGAAAAACTTCCGCGCCGTAACGCAGCGCTTCCGAAAACGCAGGCGCTCCGCGCGGCACAATCATGAATTCCTGAAAATCGATCGGCGCATCCGAGTGCGCGCCGCCGTTTAAGATGTTCATCATCGGCACGGGCAAGACTCTTGCCTCGGGTCCGCCGAGATAACGAAACAGCGAAAGATTTTCCGCAGCCGCGGCAGCGTGCGCCACCGCCAGTGAAACTCCCAGCAGCGCGTTTGCGCCCAGATGCGTTTTGTTCGGCGTGCCGTCAAGCTCGATCAGTTTGTTGTCGATCTTTCTTTGGTCGCGCGCATCCCAGCCTTTGAGTGCCGGCGCGATCTTCTCGTTCACATTGGCGACTGCTTTCTTCACACCTTTGCCGCCGAACCGGCTTTCGTCGCCGTCGCGCAATTCCCATGCTTCATGCTCACCGGTGCTCGCCCCGCTTGGAATCGCCGCCCGCCCCAGCGCGCCGCTTTCCACGCCCACATCCACCTCGATCGTCGGATTGCCGCGTGAATCCAAAATCTCGCGAGCAAAGATTTTGGTGATGCCGGTATGGGCCATACGTTTCGAGCCGATTAGAACAGCTTTCGCAGAACCAGGCAAATGACCTTTTCGCATCCCTCACCCCGTCGCGAAATCCTTCGCCCCATCTGCGTTTGTTTGTTGCGGCCGAGATTCCAATTGGCAATTTGCCAGAGGCACGGATAGTCTGAACGATGATTCGGTTAACGAGATTGGGCGCTATTAGCCTGACGGCGATGATTCTTGCCGCTACGGGCGCTGAGACGGGCCGGCTGCCTGCTGATCAACTCGCCAAAGCGGCCAGAAGCGATTCCATCAGCATCCCGACGCCGGGCGAGCTCTTCGCAGCCCTCGAGAAGCCGGGCAAAACAAACTGGTCCGGCCAGTATCGCGGACCAATGCCAATGACGTATCGCAATCGCGCGCAAATCGCACTCAACCTCGGCGGCTTGATCGCCGATGGCTTTATTGCCGTCGAAGCGAAGGACAGCCAGCAAGTCAAAAATATCGGATCAGACATCATCAAGCTCGCCAAAGCGCTCGGAGTAAGTGAGAACCTGCTCCGCCGCGGCAACAGCATCAACGAATTCGCCGAGAACGACGAGTGGGACACGTTGCAGGAAGAACTGGAAGCGACGCAAAACGAAGTCAAATCGTCGATGCAGTCCCACAGCGACCAGGATCTGGTGATCCTGCTTTGTCTTGGCGGTTGGATTCGCGGCACACAAGTAGTCAGCGGAGCGATCATGCAAAACTACGACGAACGCAGCGCGAAAGTTCTGCGGCAGCCGGCGCTCGTTAGTTTCATGAAGTCGAAAATTAATGAAATCTCACCACAACTGCGCAGCGAACCGCTGCTCAGAGATGTGAGCGAACAACTCACCGGGATTGAGAAGCTCGTTTCCTTCCCGGCCGGCAAGGCGCCCAGCGCTGATGAAGTGCGAAAGGTGAACGAAGCAGTCGGAAAGGTGATGGAGAAGATAGAAAGCAAGACTATCGAGAAATGAAACGCGGCTTCCCGATTTTTCTGTCGATCTTTGTCGTGGCCGCCGGTATCTCTGCGCGCGCGGAGACGGATACCGAAGTGCAGGCGCGCAAAGCCGCACTCGATGTTGCCGGAGCATTTGCAAACGACGGCTTCAAAGTCCGGGATGGCCATTGGTGTGGGCAGGTTAAGCCGCACGATCATGCCCTCGTCGCCGTGAATCTCTATGCGGGAAATCAGTACTGGTTCTCTGCCGGCGCCACGGCGCCGGCCAAAAAAATTGCAGTGAGCGTTTATGATGAGACCGGAAAGCGAGTCACTACTGAAGGCTATGATGCCGGGGAAAAGGCCGCCGCTGGCTTTGCGCCGGCAAACAGCGGTCAGTACTTCGTCTCGGTCGATCTGGTGGAAGGCCAGGAGGGCAGCTTCTGTCTCGTTTATTCGTATAAATAGACCTGTTGTCTCTTCACTTCGCGAAGCGCCACGCTAACGCGGTTACACCTGCCGGATGCGAAGCGCACTTTCGCGCGCTCACTCCTTTGCTAAAATCGAACGAGGATGATTTCGCTCCAGGTATTTTACGAAGGTTACGTTCAGGGTGTCGGCTTCCGCTGGTCTGTACGACACATCGCCAAAGGTTTCGACCTTACTGGCTGGGTCCGCAACCTGGCAGACGGTCGCGTGGAGCTCCAGATTAACGGAAAGGACGAGGAAGTGCGCGCGTTCCTCGATGCTGTCGCGCAGAGTGAACTCCGCGCGCATATTCGCAAGCAAACCGAAAACAAATTGGAAAACCCGGTCATCGCCCGCGGTTTTGAAATTCGCCATGAGTGATCCCGCTGTTGCTGTTCGTGGCCTGACGAAAATTTTTCCCGTTCCTTTCCATCGACAGCCGATTGTCGCAGTGCGCGATCTCGATCTTCGCGTGGAGCCCGGGGAAGTTTACGGACTGCTCGGTCCAAATGGCTCCGGGAAGAGCACAACTCTCAAAATTATTCTTGGCCTTGTTTCGCCAACGCGTGGCTGCACCGAAATTTTCGGCCGCGATAGCCGTCTGGTTAAAAGCAGGGAAGCAGTCGGTTTTCTGCCGGAGAATCCTTATTTTTACAAATATCTTACTGGGGAAGAAACGCTGCGTTTTTTCGGACGGCTTTGCGGGCTGAAAGGCGCTCGATTGAAAAATCGCATAAATGAATTGCTCGACCTTGTCGGATTGACGAAGGCGCGGAAACGCCGG
>QHOD01000068.1 GCA_003218615.1 Verrucomicrobiota bacterium | reverse complement strand
GTGGAAGAAATTGAATCTCTGATCAACCGATCCAACGCGAAATTGATCGCGCGCCGAAGATCGACAACGAGCCTGGAAAAATTGTTTCTCGACGCGACCACCGAGCGGCCCAAGTCATGAGCAATAAATCGGCCGCTGCAACGCGATATCGCGCTTTTTCTTTCGCGCGCGTTCTTGCCATCACGCTCAATACGTTGACCGAACTGACGCGCCTGAAAGTTTTTTACGTCCTGCTGGTCTTCGCTCTGCTTTTGATCGGCAGCTCGATCTTCATGACGCAGTTCACTTTTCAACAGGAATTTC
>QHOD01000328.1 GCA_003218615.1 Verrucomicrobiota bacterium | reverse complement strand
CGCCGGAAACATCGGCCACACATCCGAGCCGCTTTGCGCGTAGAAGAGCGAGTCCGCCCACAGCATGCATCGCCTGCGTGCCGTTGAGCAGGGCCAGTCCCTCTTTTGCTTCGAGACGCTGAGGCTGAAGCCCAGCGCGGGACAACGCTTTATGGCTTTCCATTCGTTCGCCCTGAAAAAATGCCTCGCCTTCACCAATCAACGTCAGAGCGAGATGAGCGAGCGGAGCGAGATCGCCGCTGGCGCCGACCGATCCTTTCTCTGGAATAACGGGACAAACACGGCGATTGAGCATTTGACAAAGCATCTCGATGACTTCGAGCCGGATACCGCTGAAGCCGAGCGCAAGCACGTTGGCGCGCAACAACATCATGGCGCGCACCTCCGGCTCCGAAAGCGGATCGCCAATTCCGCAGGCATGACTGCGAACGAGGTTAAGCTGCAACTCAGCCAAAGCGTCGCGCGGGATGCGAACGTCCGCGAGTTTACCAAAGCCCGTGCTGACACCATAAACGGCCGCGTCGCGCGCGATGATTTCTTCAATGATTTTTCGCGAGGCAAGAACACGGGGCCGAGCAGAGGAGGAGACTTGAACAATCTCATGCTGGATCGCCACGGCTGCGATCTCGACGAGCGTAAGCTTCTGGCCGTTCAATTCCATCGGCACAGTTTAATTGGAACTCAACGAAATGGGAAGGGTCGGGTCGGCGCGCTGCGCCGACCCGACACCGCAGCGCGGCGTCCCTAGCACGATGAACAAAGGAAAAAGGTCAGATCGAAAACGATCTGACCTTTTTAGCAAAGGTATTGCCGGCAAATATTTTGGAATGCCAGCCTATTTCGCGTAACCGGTGGTACCAGCACCTGTGGTCACTGTCTCCTTATGCTGAGCGCAAGCCCCCAATCCCAAAGCAGTGACCAGTAAGGCCACAACCATCATCAATTTCACAAATTTCACTCTCTCTCGCCTCCTTTCTCAGCAGGTTGCTGTCATGTTCTAGGTGGGGAAGTTCGCGGACGCAACGCTTTTTTTCTTCATTTTTCAGGTGGGTCCGATTTGCAAAGTCATTCTTCTATTAATACCTGTGTGCCTTCATCGACAAGCGTAAATAGCTCTACCACATCAACATTTCGCATTCGGACGCATCCGTGGCTGGCTGGAGTGCCTATTTTGTCCTCATGTTTCGTGCCGTGAATGTAAATGAAACGGTCTCGGGTATTGCCATTGTGCTCCTCCAGACCGTCCAGCCAGAGGATTCGCGACATAACCAAATCCTCCGTGGACGGCAGCGGATCGCCGGGTTTCAACGCCACGCGACTTTGAAAAACCGTGCCGGAGGGCGTGTCGCCGCCAATTTTTGCCGCTACGGTGAAGCGCCCGGTCGGTGTTTTCATGCTGCCTGGTTCGGTCCCGACTCCGAATCGGGAAGTGGACACGGGATAAGTGCGGATTGGCGTCTCGTCTTCCTTCAGCGTGAGCAGCTGATCGCAAATTGATACGTGGATATTTTTCATTTCAGTTCTCGCTTGTCGCTTTGCAGAACTTGAACGCGGCACTAAAATCAAGCTGCTGATGAAAGGGTATCATATCGCCGTCGTTGGCGCGACTGGCGCAGTCGGGGCCGAACTCTTACGCGTGCTCGAAGAGCGAAGTTTTCCAGTTGCTAGTCTGCGTCCGATTGCTTCGGCACGTTCTGCCGGGAAAGCAGTTCGGTTTCGCGACGAGTCCTTCCCGGTGCAAGAACTCGGCAATCGATCATTCGACAAGATCGACATTGCCTTCTTCAGCGCGGGCGGGGAAACCTCGCGAAAATATGTTCCGGTTGCCTGCCAGGCAGACGCTATGGTCATCGACAATTCGTCGGTTTTCCGAATGGAATCTCACGTGCCGCTGGTGATTCCCGAGATCAACGCGGAAGATGCGCGACGACATCGCGGTCTCATCGCGAATCCGAATTGCACAACAGCGATCATGTTGATGGCGCTTTATCCATTGCACCGCGTATTTGGCGTGCGCCGTATTTTCGCCGCCAGCTATCAGGCGGTTTCCGGCAGCGGCGCCAAGCAGCGAAGCGGCTACAGTTTATCCGCACCCGATTGCTTTCAATCTTCTGCCGCATGTCGATTCATTCCTCGAAAGCGGTTACACAAAAGAAGAAATGAAAATACAGAACGAAAGCCGCAAGATCATGCATCTGCCGGAATTCCGCGCCTCGGTGACCTGCGTGCGTGTGCCGGTTTATCGCGCGCATTCGGTGGCCGTGAGCGCGCAATTCGAGCATCCTGTTTCCGTCGAACGAGCACGGGAGGCGTTGGCCAAAGCGCCGGGGCTCGAACTGGTCGATGAACCGAAAAAGAATCGTTATCCGATGCCGCTTAGCGTGGCGGGAAAAGACAATTGCCAGGTTGGCCGCGTGCGCATGGATTGCGCTTTTGAAAACGGGCTTTCCTTTTGGGTGTCAGGCGATCAATTGCTTAAGGGCGCAGCCTTGAACGCGGTGCAAATCGCGGAGCTGCTCTGATCCTGCCGCGAGAACCGGGTACGACTTTGTTTGACCGCGGATTACACGGATTTAGACGGATGGATTTTTGATTCTGGTTCGGTGTCCATTCGCGTAATCCGCGGTTTGTCTCGTTTATTGGGGGGCAGGGCTCGGAGAAGCTTTCTCGCCTTTCTTCTTTCCACCCTCCGGTTTTCCCTGCCCTCGCTCAGCCCCGGGTGAAGATCCACCCGCAGCAGTCGCGGGTTGGCCGTACGCCCTTTGTCCTTTTTGTTTTCCACCCTGGGCTTCGCCCGGCCCCGCACTGGCGGCAGATGAAGCGCCGGTCTGGCCCTGAGCGCCTTGGCCACGTTGTCTTCCACCTGTGGTCTCGTACGGCGGCACACCTTGGGGAGGAGGCGATCCAGCCTGTTCAGCCCCGCGCCCTCTCTGTTTGCCTTGCGCCGGCTCATTCAACGCGCCGCCAGGTTGCCCAGGAGTCGGACTGGCAAAGCCACGCTCAAATTGCCCCTTGTGTTTGCTCGGGGGCTGCGTCGCTGCGGGAGCACCTACTGGCGCACCGGTAGATGGAGTAAACTCGGGTGGCACGGCTCTGCCTTTGTGTTTTCCGGGGAACGGAGTGTTTTGGGCGCCGCCTGTGGGCGCTTCTGTCGGCTGGCTTGGAGTTGCAACGGCTTCGCCTGGTTTACCCTTTCGCTTGCCGCGTTCGGGAGCCACTGGTGTTCCCGCTGGAGAACCTTCGATGGCTGGCGAAGCCGCTTCGCCCGGAGATCGAGCCGGCGTGAATCCCGGTTGAGTGGGAGCGCCGGGTCTGCCCGGTCGTTTGCCCCTCTCCGTTGGCGTCACCAGAGCGCCGGGTGCAGGCGAAACCGCGCCAGCTGGAGAACCTGCAGGCGTACCTAGTGCGCCAGGCCTGCCCGGCCGTTTCCCCCGCTCGCCTGGTGCAACCGAAGCGCTTACCGCAGGCGAAGCGATTGCTCCCGGTGATGCGGCAGGCGAAATGCCACCTGCCGCCGGTGAGGCGCCAGCTGCCCCGCGTGTTGGCGGTGGAATATTCTTTGGATTCTCTGTTTTGATTTTCTCCTTTAGCTGCGCCTCATTGGCAACGCCAGTCCAGCCGTGCTGAATTTTCGGCTGCGCGACTTTGGTTTTCACGCTCGGCGGTGCAACTCCTGGAGCCGGCTTGCTGATTTTCTGCGGAGCAGCGACCAGCAGTGTGCCTCCCTGAACTTTCGTTAGCGCTCCGGATTTGGCCGCCGCGGACAGATCGGTAGCTGGCTGCCGCTCGATATTGAGCCGCTGAATCGGTCTGGTCGATCGCGAGCTCAGCGCGTTGTAATCAGGGCCATAATTGTAAACAACATTATTCTGCACGGTGATGTTCGTCACGTTCACCGTGTTGTTGATGTAGGTTACGTTTTGCGACCGCGCAAAAATACGATCGCGCAACACCGGCTCACCGATGAAACGAGCATCCACAAAATTGTAGTATTCGGGACCGATGTCGAACTCGATATCCACGCGACCGCCAATCGGCCGTCCTTCGTAAACAATTCCAGGACCGCGCGGAGGCAGTGGCGCCCAGCCGACATAATCGCCGCCTGTTCGCCAGGAAACCCAGGCTGGTCCCCATTCCAAATCGCTGCCGGGAAACCAAACCCAGCCGTAATCGGCCAGCTGTGCCCACCGGCCATAGTGATAGGTGGCCCAGCCGAAGTCCTCATAGGAAACCCACGTCCAACCCAGATTGGTGTAAGCCCAATAGCCGTCGGCGTAGGGACGCCAATTGGAGTCATTCACAGCCACATCGGGTTGCCAGCCGTAGCCGTAATCTCCGACCTCGATCCAATTTCCGCCGGAGAGATTATTGTAAAAGAAATCCACCGACACATCGGCTCCCCTGGCCTGCGGCAGAGCCGCCAAAAGAAAAGCGAAGGCCGTTAACGCTAGAAATATTTTTTTCATATCGATTAGATAGTTTGAGGCGTTGGACTTGTGCGCCTCGCGGTTTATTCATTATTCGAAACCCGCGCGGCAACCGCGTGTTATTTGACTGACCGAGCGTGACCTGACCGTTCGACTTGGTGAGACCACGCTCGACCAGTTCTATGACAACATCTGCGGCCCGCCTACGCCAGCGCTACGGCGCCGCAAGCAAAGAAAAACGCCCTGTCCGCGTTTTTCAGACAGGGCGTTTTAGAAATCTGCTTCT
>QHOD01000067.1 GCA_003218615.1 Verrucomicrobiota bacterium | reverse complement strand
TTGTCTTCGTTGGATTAGCGATGGTCGGTGCGCTGGTTGTGCAATTTGGCCGCCTCGGTGAAGGCTTCAGGACTTATTATCCACTCACGGTTCGCTTCACGGACGCGAGCGGACTGCTCAAGGGCTCCGATGTCTTGCTCGCGGGCGCCAAAATCGGGAAAGTCTCGGGCGGCCCGCGAATGGTCCGCGAAGGCCAGGGCGTGGATGTGCCACTGAAGATTTATGATTACATTAAGGTCCCTGCGGGGAGCAAATTCACCGTGGGAAGTTCGGGTTTGCTCGGCGACCGGTTCGTTAACGTGACGATGCCTCCCGGGCAGCCGAAAGCTTTTCTGTCGCCAAACACCTACGTCAGCGGCGCCCGCGAAACCGGCATTGACGATCTTACCCGCGAAGGCGGCGCGCTGGTAAGCGACCTCCGCGGAACGGTCCAAAAAATCGATACGACTGTGAGCCGGTTGAATCAAGACACGCTTTCCTCGGCGAACATGGAAAATCTGAAGGCAAGTATGGAGCATTTGAACCAGGCCACCGGTGCACTGGCAGAATCTTCAAAGAAACTGGACGGCGTGATCGAGAAGGCCGATTCAACCATGACTTCAGCCAAAAACGCAGCTGACAATTTGCAGAATGCACTTGCCGATGCGCGCAAAGTGCTGCGCAGCGCAACCCAGGGAAAAGGTCTCATAGCCGCGCTTTTAAACGATCAGCAGTTGGCGAACGATCTGCATGCGCTGATCACTAATTTGCGGGAACACGGCGTCTTATTTTATCGCAATACAGCCGCAACCACTCAAGCAAAGCCGCCAGAGCAAAGCAAACCAGTCCGCCAAAGCCGGGGCCGGTGAGATTGTGCGCAAGAGGCGTAACGGAAGCAGATCTAACTGAGTATGGTGCAAAGTTCGGTAATCCCAAAATTTTCGTTTCACCGGTTGAGTGGTCGGACAAAATAATTACCGAGTAGGCCCGACGTGTAGCCCGGCGGAATGACAGCGAGAGATTTTCGCGAGATCGCCTTAAGTTTCCCTGAGGCGGTTGAATCGGCCCACATGAGCCATCCGGATTTTCGCGTGGACGGCAGGATCTTCGCGACGCTCGGTTATCCTGATGAAGAGTGGGGAATGATCAAGCTGACGCCGGAAGGACAAAGAAGTTTTGTGCGAGCTGATCCTGCTGTGTTTCGGCCTGTTAAAGGCGCGTGGGGGCGCCGCGGAAACACAAACGTGTATTTATCCAAGGCGAAGATCGACAAAATACGTGAAGCTCTCGGTGTCGCGTGGCGCAATACCGCTCCCAAACGGCTTATTCGCCACAAGCCAAATCCGTAGGACATGGTCACGCTGCGCACCTATTCGAATCCAGCGGAAGCTGCGATAGCCAAGTCGGTGTTAGATGATCACAAAATCTTTTGCAGTCTGGCCGATGAAAATGTGAATCTTTATGGCGGCGGTCCGCTGGCGATGCCAATCCGGTTGCTGGTCGCCGAAGGCCAGGCGGAGGAGGCAGCGCGCATTCTCAAAACAAAGGGCCCGGAGCTTCCAGAAGATTTCGATCCGGGAACTGCCGATGAGACGCCGAGCCAAAAGGAAGATATCAACCAGCAAATTCTCTCTGAGGTTCGCGGACTTCATCATACGAGTCAGTGGATACTTCTCCTGGCCATCTCCGTTTTAATAATTGCAGTGTATCTCGTTTTCGAAATTCCGCGTCGTACGAGTCCATGGTCGCGTGTTCAAGAGGCGGTGCGGCGATATGACTACGAGCATGCCCTGAATCTGGCGCAGAGCATCGTAAGAGAACATCCGGAGGACTACTACGGACATGAATATCTTGGGTATATTTATTTGCAGATGGGAAACCTGAATCAAGCAGAGCTGGAATACTCGCGCGCATATGAATTGGCGCCGCCGGAAAGCATCAAATCGAAGCTCGAAGAAGTGCGGAGGCGCCTTGAGCAGCAGTCACGTGTTCAGCCAAGCGCGACGCCCAAGCCATCGCCGTAACTTGATCAGTACTCAGCTCAAGTTCTTGTCATAAGGGAGCTGCGAATCGCCTCTTCGGTTAACCCAATAATGCGAATCACTTTGTCGCGCGACGTATGGCCATGCTCCAGCACGATCGCGTGTTTGGGGATTCTCAATTCATCGGCCAGGAAACAACGCAGAGCGGTATTAGCTTTTCCTTCCACTGCCGGCGCGCGGAGCTTGATCTTGATCACGTCGCCACGCCAGCCTGCTACCTTGTCGATCTTTGCGTTGGGAATCGTATGGACGCGAATGGTTGCCATTGGCTTAACCTAGCGGCTGTCTATCAGCGCTGCACTGTGCGGCGTCATCAAACCGTGGCCCTAGCGCAGGCCCACTCTCTTGCGGACGCGTGTCATGACTTGATCGGCGATTTCATTCGCACGTTTTGCGCCACGGGCGAGGACGTTGTCGATGTACGATTTGTCAGCCAGGATTTCTTCGCGGCGTTCGCGCATCGGGGTGAAATATTCCCAAAGCTTCTCGAAAAGCTCTTTCTTGAAATTGCCGTAACCGGTACCGCCTTTTTGGAATCTTTCGCGCATGCCAGCGATTTCGCTTTTTGAAGCGACGAGCGAATATAATTGGAAGATTGTCGATCTGGATGCGTCTTTCGGCGCTTCCACCGGTGTGGAATCGGTCACGATGCTCATCACGCGTTTCCGCATTTCTTTTTCGTCGCCGAAGATGTCGATGTTATTACCGTAGCTTTTGCTCATCTTTTGGCCGTCGATCCCCGGCACGACCTCCGTGGCCGCCTGAATGCGCGGCTCGGGCAATTTAAAAATCTGGCCGTCCGGCTCCGACTGACCGAACGTTTCGTTTATTTTCACCACCAGATCTCGCGTGATTTCGATGTGTTGTTTTTGATCTTTGCCCACTGGCACGACATCGCTGTCGTAAATTAAAATGTCGGCTGCCATGAGCACCGGATAACTGAACAGCCCGACAGATGGCGGCATCCCGCGCGCGAGCTTGTCTTTGTAAGAATGGGAACGTTCGAGCAAACCCATCGGCGCGATGGTCGATAGAATCCAGGCCAGCTCGGTCACTTGCGGCACGTCCGATTGCCGAAACAACGCAGCGCGCTCCGGATCAAGTCCACAGGCGAGGAAATCGAGCGCCACGCGGCGAATGTTTTCGCGGAGCGCTTTCGGGTCACGCACGCTGGTCAGCGCGTGATAATCAGCGATAAAATAAAATGCTTCGCCCTCGGCCTGTAGCGCGATCGCTGGCCGCATCATGCCGAAGTAGTTGCCGATGTGCAGCACGCCGCTGGGTTGGATGCCGGAGAGAATGCGCATGCTCTTGCCTTTCATGCCGAGCGCAGTCGAACAATCACAGTAACAGATTTCTCGACTTCGCTCGAAATGACAAACGTTTCTTGCTCGCAATTTTTGCGTCAACCGTTAGATAAACCGCAATGCCAGCTCGCGCGAAGAATGCTGTTTCGGTGGTTACCGGTGGGGCCGGCTTTTTGGGATCGCATTTAACTGATCGATTGCTGGCGGAAGGCCATCGGGTCATCGCGATTGACAATTTAATCACGGGCAACACGGCGAACATCGGCCACTTAGCCGGGAATGAGAATTACAAATTCATCAAGCACAACGTTTCCAACTTCATTTTCTTGCCGGAGGAGAAAATCGATTACGTCTTTCACTTCGCGTCGCCGGCCAGTCCGATCGATTATCTCGAACTTCCGATTCCAACTTTGAAGGTGGGGGCGCTCGGTACGCATAACACGCTCGGCCTGGCCAAGGACAAAAAAGCGGCGTTCATCCTCGCATCGACATCGGAGGCTTACGGGGATCCGCTCGTGCATCCACAAAAGGAAGATTACTGGGGCAACGTCAATCCGATCGGGCCGCGCGGCGTTTACGACGAAGCGAAGCGTTTCGCCGAAGCAATGACCATGGCCTACCACCGCTATCACCGGGTCGACACCAAAATCGTGCGTATCTTCAACACCTACGGGCCGCGGATGCGTTTGCGCGATGGCCGCGTCGTGCCGGCGTTTATCGGCCAGGCGCTAAACGGGCAGCCACTCACTGTTTTTGGCGACGGTTCGCAGACGCGCTCGTTTTGTTACGTATCCGATCTGATCGATGGAATTTTCCGACTGGCCTTGAGCGATTTTCACGAGCCGGTCAATCTCGGCAACCCGCGCGAGATGACTATCAAACAATTCGCTGAAGAAATTATTCGAATCACCGGGACAAGATCGACAATCGAATACAAGCCGTTGCCGGTGGACGACCCGAAAGTGCGCCAGCCCGACATCAGCCGCGCAAAAAAAATTCTCAACTGGGAACCGCGGGTCGATTTTGAGGAAGGAATAAAGAAAACGATCGAATATTTTCGGGAATCGTTAAAGCGCTGATCCGTCTTCGCCAAAGGCTACCGCGCGACAGGGCGGTTTAACATGCAACGTTTAGGCAAAAGTCCATGGGCCGTCCCCATGCAAGATTTCGCTGGCGCTGGGGACTCTTCGGCTGTGAATTGTCCCATGATGAAGCCTGCAACTTTTGTCATCCTTGGCGTTCTCAGTTTTTGCTTTTCGGCGGCGGCGCAGAAAAAGCCGGAGACCGGTCCCGCGTTGACACTTAGTCGAGCGGAAATTTTCAGTGCGACGAGCAATTCGCTTCTGCTTCAGAGCCAGCCGGTGCTGAGTATTCTTGACGGACAGCGCCTGCCGCTTTCGAGCCAGATGGGCTGGCTCGGAATGGCGCCCTTTGCTCTGTCTCCGAACGCCTCGCTTGGAACCACGCAAGTGCAGCAGGTAAACGCTTCTGCACGATATCGAACGGATGGAAAAGATTCTGGAACCGACGGCAAGGATTCGCTAGCTCAAGCGATCTTCTCGCCTGATCATCTTTATTACGGAGGGGAAGTTGGCTTTCTCTATGGCCACTCGACTGGGAAATTCAGCGGCGATGCCTTCCAGACTTATATGCTGGGCACAGTCGGCAATGACAAATTCCAGATCACGGTCGGCACGACCTACGAAGAATGGAGCGGGAGCGGTCCGCGGTTTCGCTCCTTCGTTTCTCCAAGGTAATCTGCGGCTTGCAATCCCGGCTCGGTGCTTCGTTACAATCTAATCACCTGATGAACGCAAACCGGGTTCTGCTCTTTTTTGTCTTCGTGCCTTTGATTGCCTCTGCGCAAACGCGGAGCGCGCCCGACTTCCAGATCACGAAAATCACCAAGAGCTTGATCTCGACGCCGCAATTCGCTTACACCGGCGGCCAATCATATCAGACGAATCAGGGCGATCGCTGGCTGCAAGTGGAAGTTGAATTTATAGCGGCTCCGGAATTAACCGACGAGCTGATGTTTAAGTATTATATTCTTTTCAATGGAAACCTTCTCACCGGCGAAGTGACACACTTAAATATCCCGGCGGGCCGCGAAAAGAGATCGGTTATGTACGTACCGCCTCGCGCACTCGCCCGCTTTGCGAATAACCGGCCAATTACGGAGAACTCATGCCAGAACATTGCCGTGCAGATCGTGCAGCAAGGCACGTTGAAAAATGAGGCCAGCCTCGCGAAAGCGCCGCCACAATGGTATTCAGCCATGCCGCAGGTCTCCGGGCTTCTTCTAACCAAAGACCAAACGCCATTCGCGCCGCTTTACTGGGACCGTTACGAGCAGATCAAGAGCCGCTAACGCGGACATTCCAAATTCCAAGTTCCAAACAAATCTCAAATTCGAATGACCAAAAGGCAATGTGTTCGACCAACAAAGTTTGAAATTTGGAGCCTGTGATTTATTTGGAATTTTGAGTAATGCCCGCCGCTCCACGCATCATCACTCTCAACATCGGGTCTCAGACCGTTGGCTTGGCGGAATTTCGCGTCCAGGCCCACGGCGGGCTGGTGTTGCTGGATTATCGTTTGCGCGAAATCCCGGCTGATCCGGCGGGTGATCCCGCAGGTGTAGGACGGCGGGCACAAGTGGCGCTCGTCTTGCGCGAGATGATGGACGAGCTGCAGATCAAACGTGGCCGGGTGAACTACGCAGTGTCTGCGCAATCGGTTTTTGCGCGTTTCGTGAAACTGCCGGCGGTGGATGAGGAAAAGGTCGAAAAAATCGTTTCATTTGAGGCGCAGCAAAATGTTCCTTTTCCGATCGACGAAGTGGTCTGGGATTACCAGCTCGTCTGGGGTGGGGGCGACGAGCAAATTCAGGTTGTACTAGTCGCGATTAAGCGCGACTTACTCGAGCAGATCAACAGTGCGGTTGAAGAGACCGGGCTGCGTACGTCCACTGTCGATGTTGCCCCAATGGCGCTCTATAATGCATTTCGCTACAACTATAGCGACTTGGACGGCTGTTCGTTGCTGGTCGATATCGGAGCGCGCACGACGAACCTTCTTTTCATTGAATCGGGAAAGGTTTTCTCGCGCAGCCTTCCCCTTGGTGGCAGCTCAATTACCGCGGCAATCGTTAAGGAATTTGGCGAATCATTCGCAGCGGCGGAATTTCGCAAGAAGCGTGACAGCTTTGTGAGCCTCGGCGGCGCCTATGCAGAACCTGCAGATCCCGATGTTGCCCGCGTCTCGAAGCTCGTCCGCAGCACCATGACGCGACTGCACGCGGAGTTGATGCGTTCCATCAGCCATTATCGAGGGCAGCAACACGGGAGCCAGCCCGCGCGGATTTTCCTTTGCGGCGGAAGCGCCGGAATGCCCTACATGCGTGAATTTTTTAACGAGAAATTGGGCTTGCCGATCGAGTTTTTTAATCCGTTGCGCAACGTAGCGGCGGCCGATTCTACGCCTGTGGCGGAGCTTGCAAACTCGGCCCATTTGCTGGGGGAAGTAGTTGGGTTGGCGCTTCGGAGCGTGAGCGACTGTCCCATGGAGTTGAACTTGCCTCCGGGAAGTGTGGTTCAAACGCAGAAACTGGAAAAACGCCGGCCATTTTTCATTATGGCAGCTGCGTGTTTTATCCTCGCGTTGCTCGGCTGGTCCGCTTACTTCGCGCGGGCAGCCCAGGTAACGCGACATACCACGGAACAAGTTCGGCAAAAGATCGACATTATGCGGGTCACCGAAACGCGGCTGGATAAGCTGAAAAGACAAGCAGCTTCACTCGATAACGTCGCGACGCCGCTCATTACCGCGATCAACGATCGCGGCTTTTGGCCAGAAATTCTTGAGGAGCTCAATGCCCGCCTGCCGGAAGGGGGTATCTGGATCACAGAGCTTTACGCCACTTCCGGTGGAAAGCCGCTTGGAGTCACGGAAAAACACAGCGGCGAGAGCGCGCCCACTGCCTTGCCGTCGCCAGCTCCAGGCACAAAGTCGGGAACGCAAATGCCCGGCGCCAGTACCGCGGTGATCGATGGCATCGTTCTACGTGGGCTTTACATGTTCAATCCGAAACAGCAAGAAATCGTTGTCGATTACTTTCGCAATTTAGCTGGGTCGTCCTTTTTTAAGATCGACCCGAATAATCAGGCACGCGTGATCAAATCGGACACAGTCCCGAACGAGACGGATTGGGCGTTTCCTTACGAACTCCAGCTCACACTTCGCACTCCGGTGAGATTGCCATGAATTGGTTCCAGCAGAATCGATTACTAGGCACGTTTCTCGCCGGGTTCGGAATTTGCCTGCTGCTTGTCGGGCTCGTTTTCTATTGGACAGGCAGCAAGTGGAATGCTGCCAGGACAGAATTCGATACGGCGGCTGCCGAGCGCAGCCGGCTTGAGCATCTCGATCCATTCCCGAGCGATGCCAATTTCCGGAAAATGAAAGTGCATCTGGAAAATTACGGTGTCGCGCTGGACAAACTAAAAGAGGAATTGAAAACGCGGGTCATTCCATTGCCATCCGGGCTCGCGCCCAATGAATTTCAATCGCGCCTGTTACAGGTGATGACGGCGACCTCGCAAAAAGCTCGCGAAACTAAAGTGAAGCTCCCCGACAATTTTCACCTTGGGTTTAATGAATTTATCACGTCGCTGCCCAACACGGACGCGGCGCCGCTGCTCGGACAAGAGCTCTCTCAAATCCAGACGCTCATCAATATTTTGCTGGACGCCCGCGTGGAAAACGTGACTTCCTTTCAGCGGACACCGCTGCCTGAAGAACGCGGAGGCGCGCCTGGGCCGGCGCCGACTCCGAGCCGTGGCCGAAAATCGGCGCAGGCAAACATCAGCGGGACAAAGCTATTGGAGCGCAACGTTGTCGATCTTACCTTCAAAGCAGGCCCATCGGTGGCTCGCAAAGTGTTGAACCAGATCGCGAGTTCGCCCGCGCAGTTTTACATCATTCGGACTCTCTACGTGCGGAACGAGAAAGATAAAGGCCCACCTCGGGAGAAAACGGCTGAAACAGGTGCGGCCGCAGTTCAATCGACGGGTCCCAACGCGCCGAGTAATGCCCCGCTAAATTTCATTGTTGGCAACGAGCATGTCGAAGTCTCAGCCAGGATCGAGATGCTGAGATTTACCTTTTAGCCACGAATGGACAAGCTAAATGACGAAATCCGAATGACGCCGCTGAAGTGGAAGCTCCAAATTCCAAGTTCCAGGCTCCAAACAAAATCCAAAATCCCAATGATCAAAAGACACCGTGTTGCACTGATCAGATTTCGGATTTGTGGTTTGGGATTTATTTGGGATTTGGTTTTTGGGGCTTTTAAGATCATGACTGTCGTCCTGAATACAAAGGTCTCGCCACGCGGGCCGCGTGCGCTCCCCAATCGCCGGACGGCAACGTGTCATGACGGTATCGCTTACGTTTCGTCTTTTTAGAATCAGGTGACCATGGATTGGATCAAGGCGCATTATGATCGTCTCGTGCTCATCGTGGCAGCGA
>QHOD01000327.1 GCA_003218615.1 Verrucomicrobiota bacterium | reverse complement strand
GAAGCACGATCCCGCTTCCGTAGTCTCTTCAAATGAAATTGCGCGAACGAACCACTGATTTCGATTCATTCGCGCGTCGTCACATCGGCCCGAGCGAAGACGAAGTTCGGGACATGTTGCGCGAAGTTGCCTTCGAAAATCTCGATGCACTGATCGATGCCGCCGTTCCAAAAAATATCCGGTTAGATCGACAACTGAATCTGCCGGAAGCCAAATCGGAGATCGAAGCATTGGCGGAGCTGCGTGCGATCGCGAAGAAGAACAAAATCGCACGCTCATTCATCGGAGCCGGCTACTCCGATTGCATTACGCCGCCCGTCATTCAGCGAAACATTCTCGAAAATCCG
>QHOD01000325.1 GCA_003218615.1 Verrucomicrobiota bacterium | reverse complement strand
CACTGCTCAGGTTCTTCTCGCCGTCATCGCGTCGATGTACGCTGTTTATCACGGCCCGAAAGGATTGCGCGCGATCGCGGAGCGCGTTCACAAACTAACGAGTCAATTCGCCAATGGTTTGCGCGCTCTTGGCCTTCAAATCTCGTATGCGGACTTCTTCGACACGGTTTGCGTCGAAGTTGAATCCAGCGCGGCCATCTTGGAGCACGCGGAAAAAGCTGGCTGCAATCTGCGTGCACTCGGCCCGGGCGCAGTCGGCATTTCATTCGATGAAACGACAACGCCCCGTGACATCGAGCTGCTGATGTCGATCTTCCGCGGCACGCATGTCCGCGATGTGGCAGATGCCGATCTCGGCGAGCCGCCGAACCGCATTCCGCAATCCGCAATCCGCGCTTCCCAATTTCTCACCCATCCCATCTTCAACACGCACGATACCGAGACGGAGATGCTGCGTTATCTGAAAAAACTCGAATCGCGTGATCTTTCACTAACCACTTCGATGATCCCGCTCGGTTCGTGCACGATGAAATTGAACGCGACCGCGGAAATGTTTCCGATCTCGTGGCCTGAAATTTCCAAGCTGCATCCGTTTGCGCCTCCAGAACAGACTGCCGGTTATATGGAGATGGGCGAACAGCTCGAAATCTGGTTGGCCGAAATTACCGGCTTCGATGCGATTTCACTGCAGCCCAACGCAGGGTCGCAGGGCGAATTCGCAGGTCTGCTCGCGATCCGGGAGTATCACGCTTCGCGCGGTGAAACGCATCGCAACGTTTGCCTTATCCCGACTTCGGCGCATGGAACCAACCCGGCCAGCGCAGTCATGGCCGGTTTCAAAGTTGTTCCGGTTGCGTGTTTGAAAGATGGAGACATCGATCTGGCCGATCTGCGCGCCAAAGCCGACGCGCACGCGCGCGACCTCGCCGCGCTGATGGTGACATATCCTTCGACGCACGGCGTTTTTGAACCGACCATCCGCGAGATTTGCGACATCGTGCACGCGCACGGCGGGCAGGTTTACATGGACGGCGCAAACATGAATGCGCAGGTCGGTCTTTGCCGCCCCGGCGATTACGGCGCCGATGTTTGTCATTTAAATTTGCACAAAACCTTTTGCATTCCGCACGGTGGCGGCGGCCCGGGTGTCGGGCCGATCGGCGTCGCTAAACATCTCGCTCCGTATCTTCCGCGAGAATCCATTCTCGATCCTGAAACCGGCAAAGTCATTTTCGGCGAAGGCGAACGCGGAATGCGTCC
>QHOD01000326.1 GCA_003218615.1 Verrucomicrobiota bacterium | reverse complement strand
ATGGACCTGACCGCGCTTGATATCGCGAACGCGTCGTTGTTGGATGAAGCCACGGCCGCCGCTGAAGCGATGTCGCTCTGCCACGCGGTCGCACCGAATCGAAAAACGTTCTTCGTCGCCGACAATTGTCATCCGCAAACGATTGGCGTTATCCAAACACGCGCGAAACCGCTCGGCATCGAGATCAGGATCGACAATTACTCGCGTTTCAAATTCGACGACACCGTTTTCGGCGCGCTCGTCCAATACCCAACCACGGATGGCGCCATTTACGA
>QHOD01000324.1 GCA_003218615.1 Verrucomicrobiota bacterium | reverse complement strand
TGCTGCGGGATTTGCGTCAGCCGGAATATGTTCATGTGTTACTCAATCCGTTGCCGATCTACGGCCTGGCGTCCGGCTGGATCGGGCTGATCATCAGCCTTTTTCTACGCAGCCGCCGCGCGCAAATCGCAACGCTGGCTCTTGTCCTGATTAGTTCCGTCTCGGCTTGGCCGGTCTACGAATTTGGCGAGCAGGCTTACGACCGCGTCCTCACGATGACTGATGACGACGGGCACGCCTGGCTCGATGAGCACCGGGATCGCGCCGAGGATCTCATCTGGATTTTCTACGCGCTCGCGGTTTTGAGTGCGATTGCGATCGCAGCCCCGATAAAGTGGCCAAAATCTTCCGGGCCACTTGTCATTGCGGTAATTTTGCTCGGCGCTGTGACTCTGGGAACCGGCGGCTACATCGCCTACGCCGGCGGCAGGATTCGACACCGGGAATTTCGAAATGAACCGCCTCCGCCAAAAAGGGCCGAACAGACGCACGATTAAATCGACAATGAAAAGCCGTTGAGGCGTTAAAGCGTCAAAATAATAAAACGGCGTCGCTTTAACGATGATAAATGAGCTAGATCGCGCGGAGCGCAACGTTAAAGAACACAGCGTCGCGCTCAAAAAACCACTCGGCCTGGGTGATCTGGTTCTGACGCAGATTGTCTTTATTGTCGGTTCAAGCTGGGTCGGCACAGCCGCGAAGCTTGGGCCTGCGCATCTCTTTTTTTGGCTTCTTGCCATTTTGCTCTTTTACATTCCACAAGCCGCCGTCGTTATTTACCTCAACCGGCTCATGCCGCTCGAAGGTGGGATTTACCAATGGGCAAAGTTCGCGTTTAACGAATTCGCCGGATTTATCGTGGCATGGAATCTGTGGCTGTTGTCGATCATGGTGATCGCGTTGGGTGGGATGTTCATCACTACCAATCTCTCCTACGCTCTGGGCGACGCGGGGGCGTGGATGCGAAACAGCCCGTGGTGCGTCTCGCTCATCAGTTGCGCTCTGGTTTGCGGTCTTGGATGCACCGGTGTTAGGGGATTATCGTTAGGCAAATGGCTTCACAACATCGGTGGATTCGCCATGCTCCTCGCCTACGCCGGGCTGATTGTTTTGCCGTTCGTTAGTCTCATTCGCGGCGATCTCAGCGCATATCGCCCGCTGCAAATCGCCGCGCCCACAATGTCGATCTTCTATTGTTTCAACATCTTCAGCAAGCTGGCGGTGGGCGCGCTGAGCGGCTTCGAATACGTGGGTATTCTGGCTGGTGAAGCTCGCGCACCGGGACGCAACATCGGGCGCTCTGTCATTATTGCCGCTCCGATCATCGCGCTGATATTCGTTCTCGGAACCAGTTCCGTGCTCGCTTTCATAGGAGGCAATCAAATCGATCTGATCGGCCCTGTGCCGCAGACATTGAGACTCGGCCTGCGTTCATTCGGAAGCCCGATCGCTTTCGGGATTGCGTCAGTCGCAATTCTGCTGATGACGGTGCGCTCGATTTCCTCGATGAGCATTCATTTCACCGGCAGCTCGCGGCTGCCGATGGTGGCCGGATGGGATCACCTGCTGCCGGTATGGTTTTCCCGTCTGCACACACGTCACAAAACGCCCATCAATTCAATCCTGTTCGTGGGCGCGGTCACGCTGGTGATTGCCGTCTCGAGTCAGATCGGCGCCGGAGTGCAGGAAGCATTTCAACTCGTGGATAACGCGGCCAACGTCTTTTACGGAATTGTCTATGCGATGATGTTCGCAATCCCGATCGTAGGCGCGGCCGCGGTACGCGGCAGCGCGCGCACCTGGCTGCGACTCGCGGCTGGATGTGGCTTCGCCGTCTCATTGCTGGCCATCTTTTTCACCGTCTACCCGATCATTGACGTTCCTAGTCCGTTAATTTTCGCCGCAAAGATCATCGCCGTTACAGCCGTTGCGAATGCGATTGGCATAGCGATTTTTGCGCTCGGCGAGAAGCGCCGTGGCGCCCAGCGAAACTTGACTGCTTAAAGCGGTCGAGTTTCTCCGTCAGCAGTTCTCGATTACCCATCGCAAGTAATCGGACAATCCGGTAACAACTGACACGAAGATTATTTCAGGCACCTCGTACGGATGAAGTGATCGCAATTTTTCCTGGAATGCTGCTTGCCGATCGGGCGTTGTCTTGAAAAAGACCATGACCTCACCAGCGGTTTCGATTTTAT
>QHOD01000066.1 GCA_003218615.1 Verrucomicrobiota bacterium | reverse complement strand
GCTTTGAGCTCCGCCCCGCTGTTCGCATCGGTGATAACGAACTTTTCGTGGTGAAACGTCGGATCGCCGCGAAATGTGAGCCTGCTCGCGTAACGCCGCTCCAGCTCCACCAGCAATTCTTCGTCTTCTTCTTTCAATCGCTTCAGGACGTCTGGGTTCACGCTCACGCGGATATCGTGGATGCTGTCCTGATATTTGCGCATGACCGTATTGAGCGTGCGATGCAGTTCTACGCTCGTTGTCATCGACGTTTTCACCACACCGCGTCCGCCGCAGTAAGGACAATTCTCGTAAATTGTGTCGCTGAGGCTTTCCTGCGCGCGCTGCCGCGTCATTTCCATCAGGCCGAGGGCCGAGATTGGAAGCACATGAGTCTTGGCTTTATCGCGCTTCAACTGTTCCTTCATCAAGTTGTAGACCATCTGCTGGTCTTTACGGCTTTTCATGTCGATGAAGTCGGCGATGATCAAGCCGCCAATATTGCGCAATCGAAATTGACGCGCGATTTCATCCGCTGCTTCCAGGTTCGTCTGCAAAATCGTTTTCTCGACGTCGCGTCCACCTTTGTTACGGCCGGTATTCACATCAATCGCCACCAGCGCTTCCGTCTCGTCTATCACAATGTAGCCGCCGCACTTGAGCCAGACTTGCCGATGGAAGGCGTCATCGATCTGCTTTTGCACGCCATAGGTTTCGAAAATTGGCGTCGCGCCATCGTAAAAGTGAATTCGATTGCGTGCTCGCCGTGAGATCTGGCCGACCATCTCGATCATTCGATTAGTCGAGTCGCTATTATCGCAGACGACTTCATCGATCTCTTCGGTGAGAAAATCCCGCACCGTCCGTTCGACCAAATCCGGCTCCTCGAAAACCCGGCACGGCGCCGGACGCTCCCGAATCAATTGCTCCACTTTGGACCATTGATCGAGAAGGAAGCGCAGATCGCGAACGAAATATCGCGCCCGTTGTCCTTCTCCAACCGTGCGGATGATGACGCCAACACCCTCCGGAATCTCGAGCTGGCGCAAAATCTTGCGGAGACGATCTCGTTCCTTCGGATTTTCGATTTTGCGCGAAATACCGCTGCGATCGCTGAACGGCATCAGGACCAGGTAGCGCCCTGCAAAACTGAGGTTCGTCGTGACCCGCGGTCCCTTTGTCCCGATCGGGCCCTTGGTCACCTGCACAATGACGTCGGAACCAACCGGATAAATATTCGGAATATCTTTTGCCGTGATTCGTTTGCGCGGCCGTCTGTTTGCCGGTCTGTGAATTTCTTCGATGCCGCTGTCGAGCGCGGCCGGAATCGCGTCCCAGAAATGAAGGAAAGCATTTTTTTCGAAGCCGATGTCGACAAACATCGCCTTCAAACCCATCTCGATGTTCTTGACTTTACCCTTGTAAACGCTGCCGACGATATTTCGCGAGCTTTTGCGCTCGACGCTGTATTCCTCCAGCCGGCCATTCTCGAGCAGGGCAACTCGCGATTCGAGTTTTTCTACGCTGAGGACCAGTTTGTTGCCGGTCTTGCGTGAGGAAAGACCTAAAATTTTTCTTACTTTGTCTATCATAAAATTGGAAAGGTTGGTCGATCAGAAACGGCATCGCCGACCCGGACTGCGGCAAGGTTTCTGGTCGCGGGTTCATCGCACTCCACGCCGACGGGTTGGCGGCGGTGGCGTCGGCGCGGGCGCCGGCTGTGGTCGGGCTCCAAAGAGCCGTTGGAAAAAATTACGGGGTGCCGGGGTCGCAACGGGAACAGCGCGCGCAACCGGAACGGCCGCCCGCCGTCTCACTTTCCCCTGAGAATCCGCTTCGGGTTCTACGTCAGGCGACGCATCTGAACTCGCCATCTGTGCAGTGGCATTTTGCGATTGGTCCGCATCTTCTTCGTCCTCGCTTCCGAGATTTCCTCCGGCGTCGTGATAAGCCACTGATTTGATCAATTGGAGCGGATTGGCGTGATGTGCGGGTGCGAGCCAGGCGACCTGCATATCGAACTTGCCTTCATCCTGCGCGAGCGCGCGTTCGAGAATGCGTGTAGCGATCGGGCCCGCGACCTCGCCGCCGTGCCCAGAGGCGCCCTGCACCATCACTGCGACGACATACTTCGGATGATCAAATGGCGCGAAACACGCAAACCACGCCACGTTTTCCTCCTGGCCACGCTCGGTGGCCTGCGCAGTGCCGGTTTTTCCAGCCACCACAACGTCTTTCAAACGCGCTCTGCCACCGGTTCCTCCATCTTCGTTAACAACTTTCCAAAGGCCTTTGCGCACAAGGTCAATTTTGTCAGGTGAAATTTCCTGACGTAAGTCCGTTCGCACTCGTGGTGTCTGAGGCACTGCGACTTTGCCATGCTCGTCCAGCACAGGAGAGCCGTCTTGGTTCAAAACTCGATCCACCAGCCGTGGGTAATAGCACACCCCGCCGTTTGCGATCGTCGCGTAGGCCATCGCCAATTGCAAGGGCGAAACAAGCGTATACCCCTGGCCAATTGAGACATTGGCGGTTTGCGCCTGCGACCATCTCTCTTGTGGATGGTGAATTTGCATCCACTCTGGCCCTGGCATATTGCCGGTTTGTTCACCTGACAGGTGCAGGCCTGATTCTTCGCCGATTCCCAACAGCTTTCCGACTATGTCAATCGACTGAATGCCAGCCGCGTTTCCGTACTGGTAGAAAAACGAGTCGCATGACACCTTGATTGCATCGGCGAGTCCGATGGTCCCGTGCGTATAATGTTTTTTGGCTACCCAGCAGCTGAAGAAGTGATCGCCGTAACTCACACCGCCGCCGCAGCTGAATTTGGCGCCTGCCAGATTTTTCGTGCCCCGCAGACCGGCAAGCGACGTGATGAGCTTGAATGTTGAGCCTGGCGGCAAGCAGCTGATCGCACGGTTGACCAGTGGATCCCCCTCGTCCTTCTGCAGCGCTTTCCAATCCTTCGCCTTGATGCTGGGGATGAAAGTATTTGGATCGAACGAAGGCACAGAAGCCATCGCCAAAATGTTACCGTTGTTTGGATCCACGACGACCGCTCCCGCCCGACTCACCGCGCGCAAAGCCTCGTCTGCGATCGCTTGAATCCGCCCATCGAGCGTGAGGAAAACATTCGCTCCCTGTTGCGGCGGGACCTCGCGCAAAACGCCATCGATCGTGCCCTTCGCATTCCGTCGCAAATATCGCACCCCAGGCTTTCCGCGCAGATATTCATCCATCGATTTCTCGATATTCGATTTCCCTTCTACATCCCCCTGGTAAAAGGTGAATTTCCTCGCGTCCTCTTTATTGAGCTCGTCAGGCGCGCCGACGTAGCCGAGCAGGTGCGCGGCGAGTGCGCCGTAGACATAGGAGCGCACTGGCTTGATCGCAATGTCCACTCCCGGTAACCCCACATCGTGCTCGGAGAATTTCGCCATGGTGGGGAAATCGATGTCTTTGATATAGGAAAAGGGAACTTCGGTATCGTTGCGATAATGTCGCTGCAGCCTGCTGGCATTATAATCGCGCGCTAGATCGAGGTCGTTCAGGCGTGGGATGATGCCGTGATTGACGATCTGGATGATGTCTGGCTCTTTCTGGTCTTTCGGCATTCCATTGATAATCGCTCGATACTCGGTCAAGGGCGGTGAGCCGAAGCGTTCGCGATAGCCCTTGACCATTTCCGGCAAATAAAAATCGACCTCATAGCTGGCCCGGTTTTGGACGAGCGTCAGCCCAGTGCGATCTTTGATTTCGCCGCGCACCGATGGAATTCGCACCGTTGCCTGAGAGCTGCCGCGAAGTTGGGCAGTCCATTCGGCCCCATGCGCCACCTGTATCCACCAGAGTCTGAGGCCCAGAGCGCCCAGCCCCATCAATATAAGCAGCGCAAGAAATTGAATCCGTAAACGCGAATTGATGCGGCGTCGCCTCATTCGAAGCGGTCCCTTTCAGGTAGATAAGAATAAGCGGTCATCCGTGCCATCCATTGTAAAAACCAAAACAAGATCGGTGCCAGCGCCATCGCAATCAGGCCTGGTGCGCCGATTTGCCACCAAATTTCGCGGGTAAAAACAAGAGAGCCGCGCCGGAATGTGATCATTAAATATTGTGCCAGAACTATCACCGACGTGCAGACGCCGCTCAGGATGCAATGCACTTCCCAGCGGCCCCGCGCAAAGAGCGGTCTTAAGCCATGCATGATTCCCCCCAGTACAGCGTAAAGGAGTATCGATGATCCGATCGAGATTTCAACTTTCCCTCCAATCACCTGCACGGTCAGCGCATCGAGCAGAAGGCCCGCGTACAAGGCGAGGGCGAGCATGAGCGGAAACGGCAACGCCATTGCTCCATAAAAGACGATCACAGGCACAACGTAGACATGCGCATTATAGAGCCAGGGCAATACCGGGATAAAAAATTCCGCAATTTGCGCGGCCAGCACAAGGAGCAGCAGAAGAAAAAAGAATATCATTTTCGACCAGTTACGACGAACACGTCCTCCAGATGCGAGAGATCAACCGCCGGCGTCAGTTGCGCCTGTCCATCCAGCTCCCGCACTCGAAAAGTTTTGACGACGCCGATCAGCAAGCCTGAGGGAAAAACGCCGCCCACTCCTGACGTATAGACTTTCTGGCCGGGCTTTAAGTCAGCTTGTTTCGACAGAAAATTCAGATTCAAAACTGGGTTCAATCCCTCTATCACGCGCTCACCAGATACTATTCCCTGTTCCCGGCTTCCTTCCACTGACGCTGCGACTTTGCAGTTTTCATCGGAGACCAACAGCACAACAGCGATGTTGTCGCTCGCCGTAGTTGTCTTTCCCACCAGACCCTCGTCTGTTGCTACTGGCATGTCAGCTTCGATGCCATCTCTCTTCCCGCGGTTGATCGTGACCGTTCGCCACCAGGTCGACGAATCGCGGGTCATAACTTCAGCCGCTATCAATTTAAAGACCGATCGATCGCGATAATTGAGCGCATGGCGCAAACGGTTGACCTCATGTTCCACGTCGCGCAAAGCTTGGTTGGTCGCTCTCAGCGCTCGATTGTCCACCTGGAGCGTCGCATTTTCGCGCTCCAATTGTTCGAGCGACTTCAGACCAGTGCGCACCGATGTAATCTGCTTTTGCAGTCCCGAGCCGCCGCTCAAAAATGGCGCCAGCAACCCATAAACCCCGGACTTGAATTTGCGCGTGCTCTCCGGGCCAAAGGTGAGAAAATATCCAAGAATGGCGCCGAAAATCAGCAGCGCGATGATGTTTGTGCGACTCATCACCGTTTCGGATCTCAAATTTCGAAAACTGTCAGTCCGGCTCGGACCGAATTTCGAAACTTGTTACCGCCGCTGGCGATCTGTCGAGGCCACCTGACGCAAAAATTTAAGTTCATTGAGGCATTTGCCAGTCCCCTCCGCGACCGCGCTGAGTGGATCTTCAGCAACATGGACAGGCAAACCTGTTTCCTCGCTCAAAAGCTTGTCGAAGCCACGCAGCAATGCGCCTCCGCCTGCCAGCACGAGTCCACGATCGACGAGATCCGCCGAAAGTTCCGGCGGACAACGCTCCAGCGTGATGCGCACTGAATCGACAATCGTCGAGATCGGCTCAAGCAATGCTTCCCGCACTTCCTGGGAAGTGATCATGAGGGTTTTGGGCAATCCCGCGACGAGATCACGCCCTTTCACTTCCACGCTCGTTTCCTTTTCACTCGGATACGCTGAGCCGATCTTGATTTTGATCTCCTCGGCCGTGCGCTCGCCCACCATTAAATTGTAAGCGCGCTTCATGTACTGAACGATCGCTTCATCAAGTTCGTCACCGGCCACTCGAACGCTGCGGCTAAACACAATTCCGGAGAGTGAAATGAGCGCGACCTCCGTGGTGCCGCCGCCGATGTCGATGATCATATTGCCCGCGGGATCTTGCACTGGAAGTCCCACCCCGATCGCTGCCGCCATCGGTTCTTCAATTAAATAAACTTCCCGCGCGCCAGCATGCGTCGCCGATTCGCGCACGGCCCGCTTTTCCACTTCAGTAATCCCGGATGGAACCGCGATCACCACGCGCGGCCTCGCACGCACCCGGCGATTGTGCACTTTTGTGATGAAATGTCGCAGCATCGCCTCCGTCACTTCGAAGTCGGCGATGACACCGTCTTTCAGGGGACGCACCGCGACGATATTTGCCGGCGTGCGCCCGAGCATGCGCTTCGCCTCATCGCCCACCGCCAACACTTTGTTGGTGCCGGCCTGCACGGCCACCACTGACGGCTCGCGCAACACGATTCCCTGATCTTTTACGTAAACAAGGGTGTTGGCCGTGCCGAGATCGATCCCGATGTCGTTGGATAACCAGCCGAAAAGTCCGTTGAACATGAATTATTTGTTAGAAGCACTTTCCAGTCCGAGGGAAGCGCGTCCACCCGCCGGAGGCGGGTCGATCTTCGCAGGACCTTCCCGCGAGCGCGATTCGAGCGGCTGAAACGCCGTAACATGAGACGGCGCGCCACGGCGTCAAGGGAAACGTTACATCGTTACAAAAGCTACAACGTCGGAGATCAAACCGGCTAACCCTTGTAACTTTTGCAGCCCTTGTAACGTTGTAACATGCAGCACATCATCGTCGCGTCGTCCATTCTGGCCGCTGATTTCTCACGCCTGACTGAAGAAATCCGGCGCGTGGAGCAGGCCGGAGCGGATTGGATCCATTGTGACATCATGGATGGACACTTCGTCGATAACATTTCCTTCGGACCGGAAATTGTCGGCATCGTTCGCAAAGAAACAAAGCTGCCGCTCGACGTGCATTTGATGATCCAGCGTCCCGATCACTACGCCTCGCGATTTGTCAAAGCAGGCGCTAATTCCATCACGGTTCACGTGGAGCGAGAAGCGGACCACGATGTCGAAAAAACTTTGCGTCTAATTCGAGACGCCGGGTGTCGCCCCGGCCTTTCGTTGAATCCCGCGACGCCGTTTGAATCCGTTGAGCCGTTCCTCGACAAGATCGACATCTTGCTCGTCATGACCGTCCATCCTGGTTTTGGCGGACAATCGTTCCGGCCCGAAATGATGGAGAAAGTGAAGCGCGCAGCAGAGTGGAACAAATCGCGTCAACGCAAGATCGACATCGAAGTAGACGGCGGCATCAATGCCGAGACCGCGCGATTATCGATCCAAAACGGCGCCAACGTTCTTGTCGCCGGCACCTCGATTTTTCGGGCGAAAGACTATCGCGAAGCGATTCGCGAATTGCGCGGTTCGGGATGACAGCGCGGGTGTGATTGTTGATTCCAGCCCTTATCCCGCCATGATCGGCTCGGCTTCTTCGGTCGTTTCGGCCATCACTTCGTCCGTTTGTGTAACACGCACAACTTCTTCGATGGTCGTTTTGCCCTGCGCCACGCGGCGCCAGCCGTCCTGCCGCAGAGTTTCCATGCCTTCGGCGATGGCACATTGCTTGAGTTCGCCGCCATCGCACTTCCGCATGATCAGCTTCCTCAAGGGTTCAGTCACGAGGCAAATCTCGTAGATTGCCGCGCGACCCTGATAGCCGGTCTGACGGCATTGATCGCAACCGGCGCCACGCTGGAAGCGGGTGCCAAGTTCTTTCACGGGAAAAGCGATCTCGGCGAGATATTCACGCGGATAATCCACCCATTGCACGCACTCTGGGCAAATCGTGCGCACCAGTCGTTGGGCGATAAACGATTTCACGACCGAAGCGAGCAGGAACGGCTCCACATCCATGTCGAGCAGACGAGTGATGCCGCCGACCGCGTCGTTCGTGTGCAGCGTGCTGAAAACAAGGTGACCGGTCATCGCTGCGCGGATCGCGATGTCCGCCGTCTCGATGTCACGAATCTCGCCCACCATGACAACGTTTGGGTCCTGCCGCAAAATGTGACGCAGGCCTTTGGCAAAGGTGAGATCGATCTCCGGTTTCACGTCAATCTGCGAGACGCCGGGCAAGCGATATTCGACCGGTTCTTCGATGGTAATGATACGGCGCTGCACCGAATTGATGCTCGAAAGAAAGCAATAAAGCGATGTTGATTTTCCGCAGCCGGTTGGGCCGGTAAGTAAAATGATTCCATTCGCCTGCGCAAGCAGCTGGCGAATGATCTTCTCCTGTTTCTCGCTGAGATCGAGCCGTTCGAAATTGAATTGCTGCTCGCCGCGGCTGAGCAAACGCAGACTGATCGATTCGCCGTTGACGGTGGGAATCGTGGAGACGCGCACGTCGATGTTTTGATTATTCGCCTGCAAATTCATACGGCCATCCTGGGGCAACCGGCGTTCCGCGATGTCCATGTGGGACATCACTTTCAGGCGTGAGATGATGGCCGACTGCAGGACGCGCAATTGCGGCGGGACCGCAACTTCATGCAAAATTCCATCGATCCGATACCGAATCCGCAGATCGTTCTCGAGCGGCTCGACGTGAATGTCGGTCGCGCGCTCGACAATCGCCTCGCGAATGATCTGGTTCACGAATTTGACTACGGACGCTTCCGGATCGTCCGCATTCAGGTCGGTGGCGGTTTCCGCGCCCTGCAAAACCTCGAAGGAACGGTTCGTTTTTAGAATCTCATCGAAAGTTTCCGCTCCGATGCCGTAGAGAGTCTTGATTGCGCGCAGGAGCTGGGCCCGGGGCACCAGCACCCACTCGGCCGGCTTTTTCAATAGTTGGGAGGCAAGCTGACGGCCTACGGAATTAAACAGAT
>QHOD01000323.1 GCA_003218615.1 Verrucomicrobiota bacterium | reverse complement strand
CGCGTCGGTTTGCGCAGTGAGCACATCGGCCTGACTGGCGTTGCCAACTTCGTATCGCTGGCGGTTTACTTCGGCGAATTGATTGAGCAGGTCGACGTTGCGTTGGTTTACTTCGAGCTGCGCATATTCGTTCGCCAGCCGATGAAAGGCCGCGCGGGCGCGCGAGAGCACTTCGAGCTCGGTCCGCCGAAAATCCTCGAAGGCTGCGCCGGCTTCGGCCGTCGCTGCTCGTGCCCGACTTAGATTTTTTCCTGAAATTGGGACTTCCTGCTGGAGAATGAAGCTTTGATCCGTGAACGCGTTCGGCGGGATCGAGACGTAGCGCGCGGCGCGCGACCTCGCCTGCGCTCTCAAATCCTCCCACGCGGCGGCTTGCGGCACGCGCGCCTTCATTGCCCGCCATTTCTCCTGCGCCGCTTTGATTGCCGGATTATTTGCGAGGACGACGTTCGTCACCTCATCGAGCGAAAGGCGGCCCTGTCGAACTGCACTGTAATTATCTCCGGCCTGCGCAGTCCGAAAAGCTAAAGCTAAAATTAAATTAAATAATAAAAGATAAGTTGTTTTCATTGATCCAAGAGAACGGTTGAAGTCCAGGCGTGCCGGTGAATGGGCGCACCCCGAGCGTCAGCGTTCTTGGATCAAATGAGAAACGTGCAGAGCAGCGCCCGGCGCGGCGGCGAGTTTGCTAATGGCGCTGCAGCGTGGAACCGGAACTGCTCAGCTCCGACTTCACAACTTGACAGAGGCACCGCGGCGGCAAAACAAGTTGCGCTCACTTGTTGACCGGAATCAGCTTTTGCGAGCGGCTGCGATGGTGACGCTGTGTTCTTTGGCGATGTCGCGCAACAGGTTTTGTTGGCGCAGCAACTTGGTTGACAAGCCTTTTCACTTGGTGCGCTGGAGAGGATGCACGATCGCGCGGCGAGACCCACCGGAGCCGTGAAAAGCGCGGCAGCCATCGCCATCGAAATTATGATCCTGCTCAACATTGATTTGCGTATAGCACAAGTTAGACCGCGCGTCGAAGGAAAGCGTTCAGCGGCTTGCTTCTTTTACTCGTGCTCCTGCTCGCGCTCGAGGAGTATGATCAGGATTACGAGCACGAGATGTCTTAGATCGCTCTTTGCAACGGGCCTTCGGCCAATCGCGAACCTTTCAAGGTTGCGACCGATATGTTAATTGTCATTATGGAGAACAGCGAAAATCATTTGTAAGGACAGAACAATGAAAACTGAAAATTTGGAATCTATAGCGAGAAAGCTGGTCGCACCCGGCAAAGGAATCCTGGCGGCGGACGAAAGTTCGGCGACGATCGAAAAGCGATTGAAGAGCATTGGCGTTGCTTCGACAGAAGAAAACCGCCGCGCATACCGGGATGTATTATTTACCACAGGTGGCGTAGGCGAATTTATCAGCGGCGTGATTCTCTTCGACGAAACGATTCGGCAGAAAACCCGCGACGGTCGGACCTTCGTCGCGGCGCTGGAGCAACAAGGGATCATTCCCGGAATCAAAGTGGACAAAGGCGCTAAGCCGATGGCAAATTTCCCCGGCGAGAAAATCACCGAGGGTCTAGACGGGCTGCGTGAGCGACTAGCGGAATATCGGAAACTGGGGGCACGCTTTGCCAAATGGCGTGCCGTCATCAGCATCGGCGATAATATTCCCACGTATACATGCATTGCGGCGAATGCCGAGGCGTTGGCGCGCTACGCGGCGCTTTGTCAGGAAGGAGATTTAGTGCCGATCGTCGAGCCGGAAGTACTCATGGATGGCGCGCACACTATTGAGCGTTATTTCGAAGTCACACAGCAGACACTGGAACGCGTCTTTCACGCTCTGTACGAGCACCGTGTTTCTCTGGAAGGGATGCTGCTGAAACCGAATATGGTTCTTTCAGGAAAAGAATGTCCGCAGCAGGCTTCGGTACAGGAAGTGGCGGAAGCCACAGTGCGTTGCATGAAACGCGTGGTTCCTGCCGCTGTTCCCGGTCTTGTGTTTCTCTCCGGTGGGCAGACTGATCAGCAAGCCACCGAGCATCTCAACGCAATGAATCAGCTGCCCGGCCTACCTTGGCAATTGAGTTTCTCCTACGGGCGCGCACTACAAGCCCCAGTGCTCAAAGCTTGGAAGGGTGATCAGGCGAATGTGGCCAAGGCGCAACAGGCATTCCATCACCGCGCGTGGTGCAACAGCAAAGCACGCTTCGGTAAATACAGCGAAGATATGGAAACCGATAAGGCGGCGGCGTGAAGGCGACCAGTGATCGCGTAAATGTGCAGCGCTTATAGCCGCGGCGCTGCGACGCGGTGACATGGATCTCGTTACTCCTCTTGGTCACGCCCTCTGGATGGCCTTCGCCATGTTCTGGGAAATTTTGTGGCCACTCATTCTCGGCTTTGGCTTGTCTGCCGTTGTGCAAGCGA
>QHOD01000322.1 GCA_003218615.1 Verrucomicrobiota bacterium | reverse complement strand
TTGAAGACTTATTATGCCACAGATTTGGACAGATTAAACACGGACCGATCTCAATATACGTCGCGCTTGTAGCGTTTTTCGCTCTTGAGCTTTTCAACGTATTGGTTGGCCTCTTCGAAGCTTTTGCCGCCCTGCTCCTGCACAATTTTGCGCAGCGTGGCATCGACATCCTTGGCCATGCGGCGCGCATCGCCGCAAACGAAGAAGTGCGCGCCATCAGCGTCGAGCCATTTCCAGATCTCGGCGGCGTTGTCCCTCATCCGGTGCTGCACGTAAATTTTCTCGGGTTGATCGCGCGACCAGGCGCAATCGAGTCGGGTGAGAATTCCCTCTTTTTTGAATGCCTCGAATTCCTCGCCGTAAGCAAAATCGCATCTCTCATGTTGCGACCCGAAGAAGAGCCAATTTTTTCCTCTTGCTCCAATCGCCTTTCGTTCCTGCAAATATGCTCGAAACGGCGCGACTCCGGTCCCAGGCCCGACCATGATGATGGGTGTGTTCGGATCTTCCGGGACATGGAAATGTTTCGCTACGCTTGGAAAAACCGGTACCGGCACATCGTTCGCCCGTTCGGCGAGAAAGGATGACGCGACGCCTTTGCGTAGGCGCCCATGACTTTCGTAACGGATCACGTCCACGATAAAGTGCACCTGCTCGGGATAGACCTTTAGGCTGGACGCGACGGAATAAAGGCGCGGCTGCAATTTCGTAAGCAATCCGACAAATTCTTGCGGGTTAAACTTTGCCGAGGGATGCTCATTCAAAAAATCAATCACTTCCATCCCCCAAAGATATCGATCTAAATCTTCTTTGCGTTTCGGCTGCAGCAGATCTTTCAGCAGCGTCGAAGAGTTTGCCCGTTCTATGATCGCTTTCAAGAACTTTGGCGTCGGCTGCGTGATGCCGTAGTCTCGCAGCAACGCTTCGCGCAGCGTCGTCGTCGGTCCTTTTGGTCGCGGCACTTGTTCATCGCCGGTTGTGCCGAGTGCGTGAATCATTTCATCGACCAGTTGCGGATCATTCATTGCATAAACCGCTAATGAATCGCCGACCTCGTAGCTCAATCCCCAACCGGTGAGATCGATTTCAAAATGGCGTGTGTCCTTCGCAGATTCCGCACCGCTTAGGCGGCGATTGACAACAAGTTTGCCGGGGAACGGATTCGCCCGTGAGTACGGCGGAGCAGTGGCAGTGGATGAAAACATTTGAGCTTGTGCAGCGGCGGTCTGTGACCGTCGCAATATCAAATTAGCCGGTGTTGGTGCCGATTCATTGCGTCGCGCTCTGGCACGCGTTAAACGTCGCAGAGCTTTAGATTTGACGCAAGCTAATCGCGTTTGCAATCATCGCATATCTACGAAGGCATCCTCTCGATGAACAATAAGGATCTAACGCGGTTTTGTTTATTCGGTTTCTTGATGTTGTTGTTTTTTTCGCCGTGCCTTGCCTCGTCTGAACCTTTCCCAGCCGGGGATAACACGACCCTCGTCGTCTTTTCCCGGCATACTTTTCGGGGCATTTCCAAGAATGTGGGACCGCAAAAGATCTCCCTTCCCCAATACGGAATCGACATTCCAATTCCCAGTCTCAGCTACGGTGAAGATGCGACGCCTCAAGGCCTGATCATCGCAGAGAGTTTCGCAGCCCCCGGTCTGCAAAAGGCCGCGGCCCTGGCTGTGCGGACCATCGCTGAAAACAACGTTTTCGACGGTCACTGGGATGAAGTTCGCGCTGAGCTGGCCGCCGA
>QHOD01000321.1 GCA_003218615.1 Verrucomicrobiota bacterium | reverse complement strand
AATGTCGGCGACGCGTTCACTCTCATGAACGGCCAGGAACTTCCCGCTTTGCAAGCAATCGAACGTTTTATCGGTCAAAAAATCCCGCGACTGAAACTGGAAAATTTCCCGTATTTATATACAGCGCTGTTTGAACCGGAAACCCCGAGCGGCAAACGCGGGATCGGTGGCGGGCGCACGCATCGCGGATATTCATTCGGACGACGTCGGCATTGAAGCGACGCTTTTCGAACAAGAACCTCGACGAATACTTTGCTTATGCTCGAGCCAAAAGTCGCTGCCGAGTCACAAGATCACTTCGATCGTTTGCAGAAGAAGCTCGTGCCGCTGTGGAAATCGATCGAGCGTTTCAATCAGGATCCGCAAACGATCGTCGTGGTGCCGTCGATATCCATCGAGGCGATCGGTGCGGGTGCAGTCATGCAAGCGTACGAAGAACGTTTCCTCTTCCTCTTGCTGCTACTGCGCCAGCCCAGCGCTCGACTGATCTACGTTACTTCGCGAGCGATTCTGCCAAGCATCATCGACTACTACCTCGCTCTCTTGCCGGGCATCATCCCGAGTCACGCGCGTCGGCGCTTGTTTCTGCCTTCGCCGCTTGACGGTTCAGCGCGTCCGCTGAGCGACAAACTGCTCGAGCGGCCACGCCTGATCGAGCAGATACGTTCTTTAATAATCGATCCCGATCGCGCGCACCTTGTTCCTTTCAACACAACCCGCCGGGAGAAAGAATTGGCCCTCCGGCTGGGCATCCCGATGTACGGCGCCGATCCCAAATTTTTCCCGCTGGGGACGAAGAGCGGATGCCGGAAACTTTTCCAGGATGAGGATGTCGCGCATCCTCTGGGTCAAGAGAATCTCGGCAGCGAAGACACGCTGATCGAAGCCATCATGGAAATGCGGGCGAGCAAGCCTCCGATCAAACAGGTTCTGGTAAAGCTGAATGAGGGCGTATCTGGCGAAGGCAATGCTCTTGTCGATCTAGCCAACCTTCCAGCCCCGGGCGACTCGAAAGAGCGGAGCGCACTGAAAGACCGCCTGAGGTCTATGCAGTTCGAGTTAAAAGGAATTACCTACGACAGCTACATGGAGAAGTTGAAAGAGCGGAAAGGAATCGTTGAAGAGCGAATTGCGGGAGAGGAGTTTCGAAGCCCCAGCGTCCAGCTTCGTGTCACCCCACTGGGCGCGGTTGAATTGCTCTCGACGCACGACCAACTGCTGGGCG
>QHOD01000319.1 GCA_003218615.1 Verrucomicrobiota bacterium | reverse complement strand
CTGATTCCGTGGGTCTATTAGAAATTTGCATTAACACCGAGGCTTTAGCCGGGTGTTACCGGGCGTTAACCAGAGCGTGCCCTACAAATCGCGCAGCGCAGCCTGCGCTTTTTCTACATCGGATGGGCGCAGGACGATGAGGCCTTTTTCCGCTGCCCGGCCGCCCGCCAGATAAGTGTATTCGATATTGATTTTCGCCTCGGCGAGGCGCTCTGCAATTTTAGCCAGCACGCCCGGTTGACTGGCGGTTTCAATTACCAGCACTTCGGTCTCGAGCGCCAGCACACCCGCTTCGCCCAAAAGCATGAGGGCTTTGGTTGGATCGCTCACCACCATGCGCACCACCGTGTGATCGACGGTGTCGGAAGTAGCGAGCGCGTTGATGTTAATTTCGGCTTTTGCGAGCGCTTCACACACGCGCGCCAGCGCCCCGGGACGATTTGCAAGAAAGACCGCGAGCTGGGTAGCAGTTTCGATGGAGAGCTTGGGATGTGCATTCATGCCACTTTCAAGGTGATGCCGGGAATCGCTTCTGACAACTCATCAAAATTTCACGTGTACCGTAATAATTTCTAAGCGAAAAACTTCTCGGCCCAGAAAGCCAAAACCCATGCTCACTCGCTGAACATGCACTCGAATGTGACTGTCGATCCAATCATGACCGCCATGGCTGAACCTCGTTCTGTGAAAGCGTCAGCACCGCAACGGACAATCGGTTTCGTCACGGCGTCCTCCATAGTGATCGCCAACATCATCGGCACCGGCATCTTCACGAGCCTTGGCTTTCAACTGGCGGATATTCAGTCGGGATTCCCGCTGCTCATGCTTTGGATCATCGGCGGAATCGCGGCGCTTTGTGGCGCGCTCTGCTACAGCGAGCTGAGCGCTGCGCTGCCGCGCTCTGGAGGGGAATATCATTTTCTCTCGCAGATTTATCATCCAGCGCTCGGGTTCATGGCTGGATTCGTTTCCGCGACGGTCGGTTTCGCCGCGCCCGTCGCGCTCGCCGCCATGGCTTTCGGGAAATATTTTGAGAGCGTTTTCGGCGTGGGCTCACCGGTCGTTCTCTCGTTTGTCGTTGTTTGGGTGGTAGCGGTTTTTCATCTCGGGAATCTGCGGATCGGCAGCACGTTCCAAAATCTTTCCACACTCGTGAAGTTACTTCTGATCGGTGCGCTCATCGCCGCTGGATTCTTTGTTCCATCGAAGCAGCCGATCAGCTTTTTGCCCGTGACCGGCGATACGATGTCGATCTTCAGCGGACCATTCGCGATCGCGCTGGTTTACGTAATGTACTCCTATTCCGGCTGGAACGCGGCCAGTTACATCACAAGCGAAATTAAGCGACCGGAGAAAAATGTTCCGCGTTCATTGCTCGCCGGTACGAGCCTTGTGATCGTAATCTACGTCCTGCTCAACGCCATTTTCCTCGCCACCACACCCGTGGGAGAATTGAAAGGTCAACTCGAAGTGGCGTTGATCGCGGGCAAACACATTTTCGGATCGACCGGTGGACGCGCGGCAGGCGCAGTGATTTGCCTCGGACTAATTTCCTCCATCAGCTCAATGACGTGGATCGGTCCCCGCGTCACGATGTCGATGGGCGAAGATCATTGGCTGCTTCGCCTGCTTGGCCGGAAAAACACGCATGGCGTCCCCACGAACGCGATCGTTCTGCAACTGCTCATCGTGAATTTACTTCTGCTCACCCGAAGTTTCGAAGACGTCGTCCGCTACACTCAATTCAGTTTGTTGATCTGTTCGTTGCTTGCTGTGCTCGGCGTCGTCGTATTGCGCTTCACGAATCCGAAAATCACGCGCCCGTATCGAGTTTGGGCCTATCCGATCCCGCCAGTTCTATTCTCGGTAATCACCATCTGGATGATGTATTATCTGTTGCGCTGGCATACTCCGGAGTCCATGGCTGGTCTGGGGACGGCGCTTTTCGGTTTGCTCCTCTACTTTTGCGCGGGAAAACGCTTTCGCCGCTCCGAATGAAAAGGGACTCATTCGCAAAAACAGTCGCCCTGGTTGCATTGTCGATCCTGCCAGGCGCCGCCGGGGTTTACGCGCAGGAGAACCCTCAAGCTGTGCCGGCTGCGGTCGCCGGGCCTAACGACATTGCGCGTTTTCTCGCAGGAATGCCAGTGCCGTCAGAATCCCCGCTTGCGCCGCTCACGCGCGATCCAGCCTGGCAGGAACACTCGACATTCTTTGAGAATGAGTT
>QHOD01000318.1 GCA_003218615.1 Verrucomicrobiota bacterium | reverse complement strand
CGGGTCAAAGCCCTACACCATCATCGATTTCTTCCCGAAAGATTTCCTGACCGTGGTCGACGAGTCGCACGCGACCATTCCGCAGATCGGCGGGATGTATGAAGGGGACAAGTCGCGCAAGACAGTGTTGGTTGAATATGGATTTCGTCTGCCCAGCGCGCTCGATAACCGGCCATTGAATTTTCCCGAGTTTATGAAGCTGACGAACCAGCTTGTGTACGTCAGCGCCACCCCGGCTGAGTTCGAAATTCAGAACAGTGTCGTTGGCAACAAGGGCTACGTGCCACACAAACGCGCGCGGATTGGAGAGGACGAGTTGGTGCCGTTCGTTTTGCCCGGAGAGGAGACTTCCCACCTGCGAAGCAGATCAGGCGGGACGCCCGATCGCCCCACAGGCAAGATGCCTGTGCTACTTTCACGCACGGACGAGCCTCCGGAGAAATTCGATGTCCATACTCCGGGCAAACCCCTCGTGGTTGAGCAGATCATTCGGCCTACTGGCTTGCTCGATCCCAAAATCACAATTCGCGGATTAAAGAATCAAATCGACGATACGATCGAGCTCTGCCGCCAACGGGTAGAACAGCAGGAACGGGTGCTCGTCACCACCCTGACGAAGCGCACGGCCGAAGATTTGGCGGATTATCTGCGCGATGTCGGATTGAAGGTCCGCTATCTGCACAGTGACATCGACACCATCGAGCGCGTGGAAATTTTGCGCGGTCTGCGCGCCGCCGATTTCGACATTCTCGTTGGAATTAACCTGTTGCGCGAAGGTCTCGATCTTCCCGAAGTCTCGTTAGTTTGCATTCTCGACGCGGACAAGGAAGGATTTTTGCGATCGCAAACTTCCCTTATTCAAACCGCCGGCCGCGCCGCGCGCCACATCAACGGCGAGGTTGTTCTTTTCGCCGACATCGTGACCGACAGCATGCAGGCGTTGATTTCGATTTCGGAATATCGCCGCGCCAAACAGATGGAATACAACGAAAAACACGGCATCACTCCGCAGACCGTTCGACGCGCGGTGCAGGAAAGTTTGCACACAATCTTGCGTGGCCGCGAAATCGCCTCGTCCGTTATTAACGAAGCCGGTGGAAACTTCGATCTGACGGAATTGCTGCGCGAGCTGGAAGACGAAATGCAGCGTGCTTCGGCCAACCTCGAGTTCGAGCGGGCAGCGCTGTTGCGCGACCAAATCATGGAAGTGAAAAGCGGTACTGGCCTAACGAAGATTGAACCTAAACGCCGGCCGGTGAAATACACTCGCAACAACGGCCGCCGCCGCTCGCGCGTGTAGCACAGAGTATCCTCGCCACCGGGCGCAATGAAGCACGTCGTTCTTAACCGCGAATTTGGTATCGTCCGCACCGCCGCGGTTCTTGGGCCAGGGCGCGGCGGGACGTCGTTGATTGCAGGCTGCCTGCGTGCCTCGGCGTCTGCATGGGAATCGCTCCCCACGCATACAAACACGAATGGTCGCCGATCGTTCGGCAGGCCGCTAGCAAAATCGACTTACCTCGGACATACCAGAACATCCAACGGATGAATGCGAGTTATCCCTGCTGGGGCTGGAAATTTCCCAGTGACGTCTTTCACATCGAGGAGATAACTGCTCTACTGCGCAATCCGGGGTTTATTATCGTGAGCCGCGATCTCACCGAGATCGCGCTTTCCAGTCTGGCGCGTCAAGATGTGCCCTTCGAAATATCGCTGAACGAGGCAGCGATCGTTTCTCAATTGATCGCACGCCGCATCCGATTTTGGCCTTGGCGCATTCTGCTCGTTCCATTCGCGAAGGCTTTGCGTGAATCAGACACGCTGGTTGAAATTCTGTGTGCATTTCTGCAAATTTCTCCGGGAGAAAGCGAACGGAAACAGGCAGCGAGTTTTGTCCAGCCGCTCACGCGGTTATCGGCCCTTCGACGCGAAACCGGACCAGCTACACGATTTTAGCCCACTGAAGGACAATCTTGATGATTCGCAAAAACTCGCGATCGACTTGAGCGCGCGATATGGCCGGGAGTACTCGCACCAATTCGAGGAACTTTTCGCTAATACGAAAGCCGCTGCCGATCTGCTTCGCGCAAGGATTCGAAGCCCGAAGGAATTAGCGATCGCGTCTGAAATCGTAAATGAGCTCGACGATCTTTTCCGCTCGTGCGAGGCGAGAGACACTGGAAGCATTCATGAAAATGCGCAAAAAACCGGATTTAGCTCGAGCGAAAAATGGCGCGCTGCCGTCGATCAATCGTTGGAGAGCCTTTCCACCATGGCGCAAAAGGCGAGCAAAGAAGTTTTAAATGCAACTGGCCGTTACGACGCACTATTGCGTTTGCATCGTACGCTTCAGCTATTGATTCGTCTGCGGGACGCGCTCGAAGGTGGGCTGCGTCGGATCGAATTTGGGCTACTTGGGCTACTTTAACAAACTGATCGTGCCGGGGCCGCCGTCGCTCGCGCGTTTAATTTCTCTTGGTTGGGTAGCGCACTCGATGCCAGTCCGGCTCGGACCTCGCGTGTTGGTTGCAGTGTCTCGCTGCAACTAGCTTTGCAACAGTTCGCGATGGCGTGAAAGCGATTGGTCTAGGCCGGACCGCCGATTACACGCGAGGCGTGCGCTCGGACTTTCGGCAGCTTGCGGAAAAGTGTCTTTATCTTTATGAAGCTAACCGGGCAAGATGCCCGGTTGCCCCACAGGCTGGAAGCCTGTGCTACTTCTCGCATGCGATTAGCTTC
>QHOD01000317.1 GCA_003218615.1 Verrucomicrobiota bacterium | reverse complement strand
GTGTTGAATTGCAATGCACCGCTGCCCAAGCTGGTATTTCCCGAACCACCTGTGTTATTGTAGCTGGCGACGTATCCTATTGCAGTGTTCGAACCAGCTTGGTTGTTATACAGAGCGTAAGCCCCGTACGCGGCGTTATACGAACCGTTGCTATTAAACATTGCGCGATTGCCAGTAGCGGTGTTGTAATTGCCGCCGGTATCGTTGTTGAGCGCCTGGTCACCCGTAGCAGTGTTGAAACTGCCGGTTATCTCCTCGCGCATCGCACTATGTCCGGTAGCGGTGTTGCCGCCACCAGTGGTTGCCTCGTGAAGCGAATATCGTCCGGTTGCGGTGTTCTCCACAGCAGTCGTGTTATTCACAAGTGTTTCATTTCCAGTCGCGGTGTTCGACCAACCGGTCGTGTTCGAGAAAAGTGCATAGAATCCCGTGGCCGTGTTGTCGAAGCCGTCTGTGTTGTGAGCGAGCGCATTAAAGCCATCGGCGGTGTTCCAGGAGCCGGTGGTGTTGCTGGAAAGCGAATTCCAACCAGTCGCGGTGTTGTAGACGCCGGTTGTGCCGAGATTGAGCGCGTTAACGTTCTCAGCTGCGCTGTTCCCATTGCCGCGGTCCTCACCTGCAAACGGCGTTGGTGTTGGTGTCGGCGTCGGCACGGGGGTAGCAGTTGGAGTGGGTGTTGCCGTTGGTGTCGGGGTTGGACTCCGCTCCTTATCAGCCCGCGCGCTTTGCGAAAACGCAAAGGAGACGAGCGCGACGAGCGCAATTGCGGTGGTCATTTTGATCGATGTTTTCATATGTTTCTTCCTTTCATAATTCTTCTCCGGGATTTGCCGGGCGAAGTTCTCAAATAATTGCGAAGATTAGTAAAATCTGTGGTGAGCGTCAATCGGGAGAAAACCGCCATTTTTTGTATCAGGGAATCCACGATGGGACGTATCAGGGATTTTGCCTCCGGCCCGCGGCTACGCCTAACAGTTCGCGCGCGCCGCGCTTGAGTTCCTCGGCATTAGCATAGCCGAGCTTTTGCTTGATGTGCTCGCAATGGGTCTCGATGGTTTTCCGGCTGATGCCCAGCTGTTTTGCGATGTGACCCGGCCGGCGCTCAGCAGCAATCAGCGAGAACACTGCCAGCTCGCGGTCGCTCAGTGCATCTACGCCTTGTGGAAGATGCTCGCGGCGAGCAAACCTCTGCATCGCCAGAGCGGTGATGGCCGGGCTGGCATAAATTTCACCCGCGGCCACGGTTTCAATCGCGCGCATCAGTTCTTCCCGCGATCCGTTCTTCATCCAGTAACCGGCGGCGCCGACGTGCAGCGCGCGCTCGGCATAAACCCGTTCCAATTGGCGCGACACAATCAGGATACGGGTGGTTGGAAATTCCATGGCGAGCTCTTTAATCCAAAGAATGCCGTCGCGATCTTCCAGAAACGGTTCGATCAACAGAACATCGGGCTGATGTTTTCGAATCAGTTCGCCCGCGTCATAGAAACCATGCGCGCCGCCGCAAACATGATATCGCTTGTCGCGTCCGACGATTGCGGCCATTCCCTCTTCGCTTACACATGTATCACCGACCACAACGACGCGGGCTTGTTTCGGCAGCCCAGAACCGCCACGGGAACTTCCTGCTCTTGTCATGGGAACAGCATCCGGGCCGGACGTGGTGGAAGTGAATACGGAGAATTCCGTATTCGGACGCATTTTTTTCTCGTCCGGCCTTGGGTGCCAGCCTAGGATGATTGACTGCGACTATGGCGCGGCGACTCAGACACAAGGACCTGCGGGCGCTTTCAAACAGCATTCAGATGCTGTACCGCCTGAGCGATCTTGACGCTTTTCCACGTCGCGTTTTTGAAGCACTTGGTCCGCTCGTTCGGTGCGACTGTTTTGCCTACAACGAGTTCGGTCCAGATGGAGTATTAAAGCTGCTCCGTTGCGAGCCGGAACTCCCCGCCGCATCCACTAACTTTCTGCTTTCCCTCGGACCGGAATTTACCCATGAGCATCCGAGCGTTGAATACGTGATGCGAACGGGCTCAACGGAGCCATTGAAGATTACGGATTTCACCAGCCAGCAAAAATGGCGGCGCACCACCCTCTACAACGAGTTTTTTCACCCGCTGCGATGCGAGTACCAGATGGGCTTTGCATTCCCCGTTCCGAAAGGGCAGATAGCGCTTGGATTCAATTGCGCCGCGCGAGATTACTCGGAAGATGATCGGCAGCTGTTCACTTTACTGCGCCCGCACCTGACGCAGGCGTATGTGAACGCGCTGGCGCTCACCCGGATCACGACTGCCATGACGGGAATGAACCGAGCTTATGTCGTGGCCAGTGGAGACGGTACGATCGAACACGCAAGCGTCAGTGCGATTCGCCTTCTCCAGAAGCATTTTGATCTGCCGGCCGAACCGAGCCGGTTGCCGCCACAATTGAGCCACTGGTTATTGAAACCAGCTGGTCAGGGGCAAAAGACTGGTCCATTCGAAATCGAACGGGACGCGGTGCGCCTCGTTGTCACCCTCGCCCGGCGCGAACCTGATGGTGTTTGTACTCTTCTGTTGGAAGAAAAGAGCGATGCAAGCTTGAAAAGCAGATTGGTTTCAGCCGGCCTGACTTTGAGAGAAGCTGAAGTGTTGCTTTGGGTAAAACGCGGCAAGGCAGACAGCGAAATCGCCGCTATCCTGGGTTCGAAGACGAAGACCGTAAGCAAGCATCTGGAGCACATTTATGAGAAGCTCGGCGTTGAGAACCGCACGACCGCGGCGAACGTAGCGTCAGAGCTGATTGCGCCTCCCTAAAGATGTTGACCTTCGGTTTCCCAAAAAGCAGAGGCGCTTGTGCCAAGCGCCTGTCTCAAAAATCTTCGCGTTTGATACAAACGCCCTACAATTAGAGTAACTCGGCAAGTTGCTTGGCATCAGTCACCGGCGCTTTGCAGGTGAAGTCTTCGCAAACATAGGCGGCTGATTTTCCATCGACCATCGACATGGCACGGATCGCCTCGTTTTTCTCGCCGAGATATTTCTGGCCTTCACCGCCATCGGCGAAAAGCACGATCGTCTTTGGCAGAAAATGGCGACACCCCTCTTTGAGCAACGCTTTCGTGTCCGGTGCGTCCGGTTTTCCGGCGATCACGATTTGTCGCGGCTTGCTTAACGAGTAGTCGACCGCGACCAGCATCTGGGGCATCGCGCTTGGGAAATGCGAAAGGGTTGTCACAAATGCATCGATCGTTTTTCGCGCGCGCTCCGCCATTTGTTTGTCATCACGAAATTGCGACAACCGCAAAAGATTGAGCGCCGCGACCGAACTTGCAGCCGGCTCCGCACTGTCATTATCATCTTTCATCCTGAGGAAGACGCTTTCATCTTTGCCGCTCGTGCTGAAATAGCCGCCGTTTTTCTCGTCCAAAAACAAGCGGTCCTGCGTTTCCTGCAACTGCATCGCAAACTTGAGCCATTCGATGTCGAATGAGCCCTCGTAAAGATCGAGAAGCCCCTGAATGACGAACGCGTAATCGTCTGCAAACCCTTCAACCTCACCCCGGCCATCCCGATAGCTGCGATACA
>QHOD01000065.1 GCA_003218615.1 Verrucomicrobiota bacterium | reverse complement strand
TTCCGACAATAACCGGCCAAAGGCGGGGCCGCTCAGAAGTTCCGCCGGGTTTGGCGCGCGGCGGCCACCGGTCAAAACCGACAGTTCTCCTCCGGTCGCGGTCGCTTTTTCGGTGGCCTCAGTTTCAAACCGGCCAGTCTCCGCCTTCCGGACGGCCGAGCTCAAATCCGCTGTCCCGACCAGGCAATCCACGACGCCCTTGGAATCGTCCTCATCCGCTACCTGTCCCGAGGTGGGGAGAAAAATCTTGTGCAGACTTGGCCGGCGCAAGTCTCCATCGATCAGAAGAACGCGATATCCCTGCTGGGCAAGGGCAAGCGCGTAGTTTGCGCTCGAAAAACTTTTTCCTTCGTTCGGAACCGCGCTCGTAAACAGGAAGACCTTGCGCTCAGCTTCCGGACCCAGGAGAGCAAGCGACGCGCGCAAATTGCGAAAGGCCTCCGCCGTCGGGCCTTCCGGGGCCTCCGCCATGAGACGATAACTGGCGCTGGCAGCGGGTGCTTTCGAATCGGTGGGTGCCTGGCCGTCCCCCGCGCCTTTCTTGCGGATTTCTGGAACCGCCGAGAGAACCGGAAGGGCCAGGGTCGTTTCGGCTTGGTCCACGGTTTTAATCGAGCGATCCAGGATGTCTACCACATAAACAAAACCCAAACCAAGCGCCAACCCGCTCAGAAGGCCAAGAATGATCGACTTGGGAATGCTCGGACTCACCGGAAAGCGTGGGACGGGCGAATGCTCAACGATACTGATCGGGGTCGTCTTTACATCCTTTGTCAGATTGGTTTCTTTAATCTGACGAAGGACGCTTTCGTAAAGAGCCCGATCCGTCTCGGCCTGCCGGGCGAGCTCTTGATAGCCAATTGCGGCCTTGTTTAGCGCGAGCGCAGCCTTCTCTTGTTCCCGAGCGGCGACTGTCAGATTTGCCTCGGTCGTATGCGCTTGCTCGATTGTGCTCTTCAACACTGCCGGTTGCGCGAGAACGGTGCGTTTCAGGGCAGCCCGCGTTTCCGCCAACGCCGCGCGAGCCGCAAGCATCTTCGGATGTTTCTCCTTGTAGCGTTGTGAAAGGGTCGCCACCGTCGCCTCAAGCTGGACGACGTCTTTGCGACGATCTGCAACCAGATTCGCGCTGCCGATACTGGGGATAGCGAGCAGCGCCTCGACATTTTCCCCGGTTTGTTCGACTTGCTTGAGCTCTCCTTCCAATCGCATCCGGTCCGCCTTGGCCCCCGTTAGCTTACTCGTCAATTCTTGCAACTTGTCTTCCACCAGACCGCCGCGCGCGGATCCAGTTCCCGCTCCTGCCCCGGTTTGGGTCCCCGTCGCAGCCGCTCCGCCACCAAGCTGGAGCGCATCCGGCGTTTTTTCTTTGTATTCAGCGACCGCGTGCTCGCTTTTTCGCAAATTATTTTTCAGCCGTTCTTCTTCCTCGAGGAGATATCGAAGCGATTGCTGACTGAAACCCATGCGCCGCTCGATGGCGCTGCGAATATACTCACGCGCGACTGCTTCTGCCAGACGTTGTGCGATGACGGGATCATAATTGGTCACGTAAAGATCGATCAGCCGCGAGCTTCTTCTGACCACCGGTTTCACCATCTTGGCGAGCGTCCCGCCCATGGCTTCTTCCAATGGTGTGAATGCAGGAGCGACGAGGTCAGCGTTGGAAACGGAGGCAGTAGAAGAAGATGCTGCATCAGGCCGAGGCGAACTCGGAGCGGGCGTCGTCTTCGCGTTAGCCTTTACGCTTTTGCCCAGGAACGCCCGTCCGCCATCATTGGCCAATCCTTCCACATGAATGACTCGCGCCATCAGGGTGCGGTTGTCTAGATTTTGTTCGATCGTACGCAGCGCCTGCTCGCTGCTCAAAAAATCTCTTGCCCCCCTGCCACTGGCCCGGTCGGTCTCAATCAGAGATGGCTCTTCCATCTCCACCTCTAGGACGGTGTGGCCTTGATAAAGTTTCGCAGTGCTCGCGAGATATCCGAGACCGAGAAACAATCCGGCCACGACGCAGAGCGCCACCACCCAGATCTTTTCAACCAACGAATGCCAGTAATGCCGAAAATCGAACCCGCGCCGTCCGCCGGTGGGATCGATTGACGCGCCGGTGGTGGTCGAAAAAATCTGACCTGGAACAAGCGCCGCGCGCGGTTTGACTGGAGGAGAAGCTACGTCACGAGATTGATTAATCATTTTGAAATCAAATTACAGCGGGCCAAGGAAGCGACGGGCGCACGCAGTATTGCACACTTTTCGGCAATTGAAAAGCGGCGCGTAGCCCACCGCATCAGTTAGAAGATACTTTCCCCAACCGTGATGCTGTCGTCCGGTAGCACCTTAAAATTTGCGGACTGACCGCGCTCTACGCGCTTTGCGTTGACTCGTATCATCTGCTCTCCATTGCCCGCATGACGACGCACACTGACGCGCTCCGGCGCCGCGATTCGCGTATATCCTCCGGCCATCGCAATCGCTTCCAGAAGATCGATTCCACCGGGGCTCGTCTCGGGCATTTCGAAACTACCGGGATGATTCACCTGGCCGAGAACCGTGAAACGCCGCCTCGCATACCCGAGCAATGTCACATTTACCTTGGGACTGACCAGATAGTCCCGGGCATAAAATTCGGTCACTCGCGCAGTGGCTTGCGTCACGGTTAGTCCGCCCAAATGGATCGCACCAATGAGAGGAAGACTCACATTGCCTTCCGAATTGAGCCGCGCCGTCGTCTTCAGATCTTCTTCCCCAAAAACTTCAACCGCGATCGCATCGTTGGAGCTGAGCTGATAACCGGCCGGAGCGCTGACCGCGGCCAAAGAAACGCTGCCGGAATTGGTGGAAGACGAAGCCGGGGGGGCAGTCGTTGTATCAGGGGCGCTCGATGTCGTTGAGGTTTGCGAGTTGATTTGTCCAGTCATTTGCGGAGTGAACTGCGCAAAAGAAATGACTGGCAACGTCGCCAGCAGCGGGACAATGAGCCAGAACCTGCACTTGCCAGAACGGCACCTCATCTGTTCGCAGATCACGCGGGGGTAACGGGTCAAGCGGAGCAGTGGACCAAAATTAGTAGGTAAACGAAGCCCGCATCCCAAACTGGTTCTCATAGTAGTCGAACCTTGCAATCGGACTGTCGTTACTTCGGTAGAGATAGTAGGCGCCCACGGTAAACCACCTTGTCACCATAACATCGACAGCGGGTTCGATGAGATAATAGTTGTCATTCCGCGACACGTGCACCCCTGGGACGGTGTTGAAGTAATCCGCGTGTTCGTACCCGGCGGTGAATCCCGCATAAACTCGCTGCAGCAGTCGCTGACGCACTCCCAGGAGAACATTGGTCGCTAGAAAATCCGCTTGGGCAACCACAGCTGAGTTGAGTACGCGGCTGCTGCCTCTGAGTGTGATCATCGTGCCGTCAAACGGTTGATAGGTCGCCCCGATCTCGTACACACCCGAAATACGGTCCCCGCGCGAGCCGTCGCCGGCGGCGTTGTCGAATTGCCGAACCTCGACACCGGCGGACGCATTCAGGGAGATTTTGCCCGTCGCTTGATATTGAACCCGCACAAGCCCCTGCTCGAACGTTTGGTCCGGACCCCCGTCAACGGTGCTGACGCCGCCCGAAGCGCCGAGGCCGAACGCCAGCCTCGGACTGTACTTGTAGTTAAAGAACAAATTTCCGCTGAACTCATCGGAACTGATCAGCGAGTTGAAATCCTGGCGCCGGTAAGTGAATCCGCTGCTAATAAACGTCTTGTCACTCAGATCGTAAGTCCAGCCGAAGTTCGTCAAGTAAAACTGAGCGTCAGTATTGCCACTCACGCCGGCGTTGATTGAACCCGCGAGCGAGATCGCCGACGCGTCGAGCCCTGACCTGTCCAGATGAGTACCGTTCAGAATCTGCACGTCCTGGCTCAGACCCAACTGCAGCCGGCCAAAGCCAGTCTGGCCTTCCAGACGAATCAGGTGCTGGACTGAATTGACATCGTCGTGATCGATGTAAAGGAAAATACTCGGTGCGTAGTCAATTCGGATGTAACTCCCCTGCCGCTCGACAATGTTGCCGTAGCCAAGCGTGATCGCCGGCTCAATCACCACATACCAATCCGATTGACGATCGAAATGAGAGAGAAATATGTTGTCGTCGTAAACGCCGCGCACTGTCAGGCGCACACCCCATTGAAAATGCTTGGGCGCAGACGTAATGCTGGTCGGCCCGCCGGTAACTTCTTTTCCACCTGCGGCAGGCGCCGGCGGTAGTACATAAGGCTCCGGCGGCCCGTTCAAGGCAACATCGTCCACAGGCGCGGGTACGGGTTTCTCCACCGCCAGCAGAGGCGGATCAACTTCGGACGGCACAGCCGGGCCCGGAGCGGAGTCCTGCGCGAAAATACGCGACGACGCGATGATCCCTCCCAACAAAATGAATGCAGTTGCAAGCGCGCGTCGGTGCCTGCGAGCCGAGTAAAAATTCATGAGCTTCATAGTCGCGGTTAATGATAGAAGCCAATCATCTCTAACGTTGCTCCGGTGATACAATGCCTCCCTGGCCGAGGTTGGCCGGATTGATTGTGCCGATAATGCTACTGTTCACATTTCCGACATCGATTCCCGGCGGACGCAGGTAGAGCGACGGTGGGACCTCTGGGCAAGGGTTTAATACCTCTTTGCCACCAACAACCTCCTTACCGTCATGCCGCCTGGTGTACGCGAGGGTAAGGTCCTTACAAGGATCGCGCGTTCCAGCGCATGCGAGGATACACGCCCGCGCGTAAGGCTCAGCATCGACCGCAGCTCGCACAATGGCGGCAGATTGCGATGGAGCCGCTGCAATGGCTGTGCGAACGATTGGATCCGCCCAGTCGCACGAAGCTTCTTGCCCGACCACTTTGTTGCGACCGGTATGGTTCGCTCTTAATGCTGCAACTGTGATTTGAGGAGCGAGATCGTGCCGCATAGCGATCGCCGCTGCAACGTAAGCCGCGGCGTTTCCTCGCGCGCGCACGACCACCGACGAAAATGCGTGTAGAAAAACATCCGGCGAAGCCTGGCTTGCGCTTGGTGCTCCCGATTTAGCGACGGCGCGCTGGATTTCACTCGACGGCGCCGCTTGTATGGAGGAAGCGACAATGGCCAGAACCACGGTCGCTACAATTGTGATTATTGTAATTTTTGGTTTCGAGCTCATAATTTTAGCAGGATCTTTCTACGGTTTATTGTTATCAGTTCGTGTCGCGACATCCATCTTGGGGGCACGCGGTATTCAGTCAAGCGCAAATTCAACATTTTTTCTAGGACCTCGTTTTGCGGCCGATCTTAGTCATTTATTAGGCAGGGCATTTTTTCCAACTTCCCACCATCTTGAGGGAGGCGCGAGATTGAAGTCAACCGTAAAATTAACTTTTTTTTTGAGATTTTTTTGGGGCGCTTTTCCGGGAGAAATCTCTCCCCCCACCGGTCTTTACGGGGATCAGGGCTGTTTGGGTCTTACTGGGTGTGACTGCTTTTTGGAGCCGGCGCATTGCGAACGCGCAAGATGAATTCCTCAAATGCGGCCGCGGCATCGAGTGCGGTCGCAACGTCGTTTTGCGCTCCCGCATCGTCCGAAACTGGTGTCGGCTCGGGTTTAAAACTATTGCTCGAAACGGCGTTCCGCGCATGATCCTGAAAGTACCCTTCCGGAATATCATCCACACGTCCGCCAGTCGCGCTGCGCCAGTGGACTTCGCCATCCACGCACACGATGCGAACCGCTCCGTTCGTCCACCGCACCGAAACGAGCGCTCCGCGTTGAGCGGCCACGGTTCCGAGATCGGTTTGCACTTTCAATTCGCATTGCCCCGATCCAGCGTCTGGAAGGAACGCGCGGATCACACCGCGATTTATGCGAAGCGTTGCCAGCCGCGACCTCATCGCATCCACCATCGCGTCGCCTCGTTTCCAAACCCGCAATTCTTCAATTACGATTTCCGTTCCTCCTCCGATTTGTATAAAAATCCCAGGAATCAGCGAAAGCGCGGCCGCTGCATCCGGCAATGTTTCGAATCGGTCCCCAGCGGAGAGCTTCGTCGCGGTGGTCACTGATTGCGAATGACGGGCGCGTTCTTTTCCGTTGTCGAATACGACATTGCCCCGGACAAAAATCACGTTTGCCAATACCGCACGATCGCCAGGCTTGCCGCACCCGCTAAAGATTAGTGGCAGACAAATGCCGGCGGCGAGGGCCCGGAACATTCGCCGATATTTTGATGAATCGTCCATTGCCTGCTTTTAAAGAAGCGTGTTGCGGGCCAATTTGAAATCACAAAAAACAGAATTATCCACTCGTTAGGCCCGCATCCGAAGTATCAGGTGTTCCATGACCGTCGGCCGCGCTTTCATCCTACGGCTTTTGCGATATAATCAGCGCAGATTGAATTCCGTTCTCACGCAAACACAGCCCGTAACCGCGCGAAGCAACCGCCCTCTTGCTCGCACCGCGCTGGTTGTCGCCGCCATCGGCGCGCTTTGGTTTATCCTTTTCCGGCAATTGAGCAACGAGTGGTCGATCAACGAGCAATATAATTATGGCTGGTTCGTTCCAGTTTTCGCGCTCTTTCTCTTTTGGTTGCGCTGGCAAGATCGGCCGGATCCAGAGATCAGAAGTCGAAGAAAGCGGGCCGCAAATAATCGCCGGGCGTTCCTGGCCAGCTTGATTGCGGTCCCTGCGCTCCTGATACTTTTGCCGGTTCGTCTTCTTGAAATCGCAAATCCTGATTGGCGCCTGATCAATTGGCTGCACGCCGCCGCCGTTACCACCCTGACCCTCTTATATCTGTGGTACACTGGCGGCACGCCGTGGCTGCGACATTTCGCATTCCCGATTCTTTTCGCGTCCATTGCCGTTCCGTGGCTCACGCCGGTCGAGGGTCCAATTGTCCAGGACTTGATGCGTGCTGTGGCGGCGATCGCGAGCGAAGCAGCGACCTTATCTGGAATTCCCACGCAGGTCGAAGGCAATCTAATCCGCCTTTCCAACGGAGTTGTAGGGATCAACGAAGCGTGCAGCGGTGTGCGCTCGTTACAAACGTCGCTCATGATTGGTCTGCTCTTCGGCGAACTGAAGCGATTGTCGATCCTGAATCGCGCTGCGCTCGTGGCCGGCGCAATTGCCATTGCCTTCATTGGAAATTGCGCCCGCGCACTTTTTCTCGTCTGGATCGGTGCAAGCAAGAATCTCGGGGCAGTCAGTCACTGGCATGATTTCGCGGGCTATTCCATCGTTGTCGCCGTTTTTGCCGGTTCGCTGCTCCTTGCCATCCTGCTCGGCCGAGGAAAGGCAGAGGGCGGAAGTCAGAAGTCTGAGACCAGCGGTCAACTTCCCTTACTTTCCCAACGTTCCTACTTCCTGCTTCCTACTTCCTGCTTTCTTCTCGTTTTCTGCTGGCTGGCGTTTGTCGAAATTGGATGCGAAGCCTGGTATCGCGCGCACGAGCGAAATGTCACGCCGCTGCCGGAGTGGACTGTGCGTTGGCCGAAGGATGCGCCCGGTTTTCATGAAACCGAAATCGACGAATACGTGCGGGACACGCTCCGCTACAATGACGGGCATGCATTCGCGTGGGATGTGACCCCTGCAAAGCTTGGAGAGAGTTCCAGCTCTGTCGAACAGCCTGCTGCCATGCAGTGCAAATTGTACGCTTTTCGTTGGAACCCGGGAAGTTCGAGCGTTATTCGCGCGCGCACGCATCGGCCCGATATCTGTTTGCCCGCGGCCGGCTGGAAGCAGGTGGCAGACACCGGAGTGCACACCTATCCGACCGCCAACTCGTTTGCCTTGCCATTTCGTCATTTGGAATTTCGTATCCGTAAACCCAAAAAATCGGGGCAGCGAGTCGCGCATACGTTCTATTGTTTATCGGAAGATCGCGTGCCGAGCGGTTCTGCCATAGACTCGAAACTGCCGCAAATGACTGCTCCTCGTCACAAATTGACCCGTAATAAACGTATTCGCCGGGTCCTCGAAGGGCAGCGACATTTGGGCCAGCAGGTGATGGAGGTCGTGTTCGTCAGCCGCGACGAAATCCCGGCAGCGGACGCGGAATCGCGCTTCAGCGAACTGGTTCGCGAAGTCGTTTTCGCAAAGCCGGGCAGCCAGTGACTTGTATTGCAGGGCGTCTCTGCTTCCTGCGCCACAGCGCAGCGAAGCCGGGTCAGGCGCCAATCTCATTAAGTGGCTGTTTAGCAGAATCGACCCGAGGGGAGTTGAGCGGCATCGACGGGCAGCTCATTCGAGCGAGAAAGCGGGAGCTAACGAGTCAAACGCCCCTCCAAAAAAAAATAAAAAAAGTCTTGCCATGCTGAAGACAACTGATAAAACGATGCCGCCCGAAGAGTTGGCGCAATAGCAATTCATAGGAGGAAACAACATTATGAGATTACGGAAATCTTCGCTCTTAGTTGCAGCAGCGGGCGCGTTGGCGCTCACGGGTCTTCTCGTCCCGAGGGCGAATGCGTTTCCGGGGGGGCAGCTTTTAATCGACTCATCCGCCGGCACTACGATGAATGCGTTTGACGCAGACACTGCCGGTGGAGCGCTCGACGTGATGGGCAACGCCAGAGGCAGCGCGAGTACGCAATACTGTTTCGATATCGGTTCTTTTAGCACCGTAGGGCTGCACGACCTTTCACTAAGCTTCGCGATCGCGGCGGTTACTACCGCACCTGGAGGAGCATTCACGACGCTCGATCTCGCTTATGGCACCAACGGGACTACCTGGACTAATTTCGACACTATCGCCATTAACCAGGACGGTAGTTTTCACATAATCAATGACAATTTGCCCACCGGCGCTAACAGCCAGTCCACTTTGTTTCTCCAATTCTGTTTCAGCGGCGCGACCAATGCCTCGGGACACGTTTTTGTCGATAATATCCAGGTTAACTCCGTTATTCCGGAACCCAGCACTTACCTAGGCAGCCTGCTTGGCCTGCTTGGCGTGCTTGTGCTCTGCTGGTACCAGCGCCAGTGTCTTATGCGCGGCCTGAGTTTCCGCCGCGTCTAGAAGCGCGCGTCCGAATTAGTCAGTCCAGCGCTTGACCCCGGCGCAGTTGGGGTGAGTATCAGTCGCGGATATGTCGCCATCACGTCGGGTTGCACCCAAGGACGATCTCGAGCGGGTGCTGCCAGGGGTGCATAAGGCGCCACGCCGGAGACGCTGGAGACGTCGTTTCCTGGTCCTCGCAGAGGTATTGCGCCCGTCGTGGCCTAGCTGGCGGAGGATGCGACGCCGGCTCAGGTATGCACTACTGGTTCTCGCAGAGGGAATGCGCCCGGCTCCGGCTAGCTGGCTGCGGCGACGCCGGCTCAGGCGTCGTTTCTTCCTGGCGCTTCTCGTGGTCGCGGCACTCGCTACCTCCACGTACTTCGCTGGACCGCCGGTTGGCAAAGCAATAAAGGGTTGGCAGTCCCGTCGGCTGGCACACCAGGCTTTCGCGTTGATCGATCAAAAAAAATGGAACGAGGCCAGCGCCAAGCTGCGCGACGCATCTCTGCTGGATCCACACGAACCGGAGGCGTGGCGCGCCATCGCCCGGCTGCGCTCCCGTACGGGTTTAAGCACCGGCGCGCTGAAGGAGTGGA
>QHOD01000064.1 GCA_003218615.1 Verrucomicrobiota bacterium | reverse complement strand
GTCCGCACTGGCGCTGGCCGAGGATTTGGAGCGCTGGCTAAAACATGAACCGATTCGAGCGCGGCACACTGGAGTTTTTGCGCGAGGAACGAAATGGGTGCGACGCAATCCAAGCAGCGCGCTATTTGCAGCGTCTCTGGTTGCGCTAGCAGCAGCAACCGGCTGGATCGTGTGGAAAAGTGAATTGATCCGGCAACCGCTAACAACCGGAATCGCTGTCCTGCCATTTGAAAACCTGAGTCAAGACAAAGAGAACGCCTTTTTCGCCGATGGTGTGCAGGACGACATTTTGACCAAGCTGGCGAAGATCGGTGATCTCAAAGTCATTAGCCGGACCAGCGTGATGGAATATCGCGGCAAACGAAATGTGCGCGAGATCGGAGATGCACTTCGTGTGTCACACGTGCTGGAGGGCAGCGCACGCAAGAGCGGCGGTCGGATTCATTTGAATGCGCAGTTGATCGACGCGCACACTGACACTCACGTTTGGGCCGAGCAATACGATCGCGATTTGAATGATTTGTTCGCAGTCCAAGCTGAGATAGCGCAAAAAGTTGCCGATAGCCTTCACGCAAAGCTGTCAGCCAGTGAGAAGGCGGCTGTTGAAGAAGAACCAACTCAGGACTTGGTCGCCTATGATTTTTACGTCCGTGCCGTGTCCCTAATTTACAATGCCCAGCTGCCCACCCAGATGGATTTCGTGGATCGTTCCGAGGCTGTGGACCTGCTTAACAAGACAGTTGCTCGTGATCCCAACTTCTTTCTCGCCTATTGCCAGCTAGCCTTTGTGCACGACCTGATTTATCAGCAAGAGATTGACCACACTCCGGCGCGCTTGGCCCTGGCAAAGTCGGCCATAGATTCTGCATTTCGCTTGAGGCCGGATTCGGCAGAAGCGCACCTGGCGCTGAGCTGGCATCTTTACTGGGGATATGCCGATTTCGACAGCGTCCGCGCCGAACTTGCTCTTTCCAAACAGAATTTACCCAATAACCCGCGAGCTTTTGAGTTAGCCGGATTGGTTGACCGGAGACAGGGTCGCTGGGCTGACGCCACCCGGAACCTCGAGCGCGCATGTGAGCTCGATCCTCGAAATATCCCTTACCACATTACCCTCGCAACGACCTACCTCTGGTTGCACGACTATGACCAAATGGCCAAAGTTATGGATCGTATTATTGCGCTTCAGCCAGATCGCAGGCCAGCGCGGATCATTCGTGCCGGAATCGAAGTAGACAGGCGAGCGGACACCGGGCCCATGCGTGCTGCAATTGAAAAGATCCTCACCAATGATCCGGGGTCAGACAAAGATCCAGATGTTGCCTGGTGGCGCTTGGGACTTGCTTTGAATGATCGCGACTTTGACGCCGCCGGCAGCCTCGCGGGCGGGCTTTCCCAGCAGACGCTCGGCGTCGGTTTCACTCAAGGTAGCCGTGACTTTTGGCTCGGCATAGTTGCTCGTTTGAAAGGAGACGTTGCGGCTGCGCGCACTGCCTTTATGACAGCGCGCACACAACTGGAGGAAGAAATACGCGTTCAGCCTGATGACGGACGTCTGCTTTCTCGTCTCGGATTGATTGATGCAGCCTTGGGAAGAAAGCAAGAGGCGCTGAGCGAAGGCCGGCGCGCGCTGGAAGTGGCACCCATCGCCCACGAAGCGATGTTCGGGGATTGCCCAAATGAGGTATGTGTAACAATCGACTTTGCCATGATTTGTGCCTGGACAGGCGAAACCGAACTGGCGCTCGAGCAACTTGAAGCCGTCACCAAAATTCCTGGCGGTCCAACCTATGGGGAGCTGCGCTTGAACCCGATGTGGGATCCTTTACGCGGAAATCCGCGCTTCGAAAAAATCGTAGCCTCGCTCGCACCAAAGTAGTCCGTCCTCTTCTAACCACGCCGTAGCCTTGGCGAAGGCGGGTCGCCTCCTTAGCGCCGAAAGAAATGGTTTCCAAATAACGCCTGGTTTTCTCTCGGTAGCGCAGCGCTCCGTTGCACGCGAGCCCTTTTCGGGAATTAGGCCAGTTCCGGTTTAACCCCGAACGCACTCGCGAGCGGGCGATCCAACTTGGCGAAGCCATTTTTTGCGTAACCTCGCGCGCTTGTGCCGACGGCGATACCGCCCGCCGGCTCCTGCGCAAGTGGCCATTCTGAGAGGTTTCTAGAACTTCTTAGTCAACTGCACATACACGAAGCGGCCAAGATTGTCGTAGTAAGAGCCCGGATAATTGATGGGGTTCTGGAGCTCGAAGCCAAACGCCGTTGGCGGCCGCTGACCGAAGATATTGTTCACACCCACGGTTATCCGGGTGTTGTTGAGCAAGTTTTTCCAGCACGGCATGGAATAAGCAACTGATTGCTCGGGACTGCCGCCGGAGACAGCCGCCTCTACAGCCTTGCTATCTTTTGAGTAGCCGGGCACCGGCGTCGTTTCCACCGGAGCCGTGTAGGTAATTTCGTATGAAGTTTGCGCGTCAAAGAACCACGTGTGCGGAACGTAATGTTGCTTCCAATGTCCATCGAACTTCTTTGCGTAAATTTCTTCCCAAAAACCATCGGTGTAATGCACAGTCCAGTTCATGTCGAAGTTATGCCACGTCCAGTCCAGGCGCGAGATTCCCTTCCATTTGAACCAGCCCTCGGTATTCCCATAGGTAGGAAAAATCGAGTCAAACCAATCATAGGTGGCGCGTCCGGCCACCTCCCTCGCTTTGCCTCCGAAGAACTGGAAAATGAAAGAGTCCAGATACGTCACTTGGGTTAGAGAAGTAAACGTTCCGTACCGGGTCGGCAATTGGTACTGAATGCCCAGATCGACGCCGCGCGCGTTCTCACGACCAGCGTTCTGAAAAGTCGTTCGAACGAAGATCACCTGGTTCCCCGTGGGATCGAGAACCACCTGTTCACCGGGCGGTAAATGGCCGCTGATAAACTGGCCCACCACCAACGGTGGCCCGGGAACGTTCGGGACGCCTTCGCGCTCGATGTCCCAAAGATCGATCGTGACCGTCAATTGGCCCGTTGTAATCCACTTGGGTGTATAAACCACGCCGCCGGTCCAGTTGCGTGAATGTTCCGGCGTCAGCAACGGATTGGGATCTATCTCGAATCTGGTGTCCTGGTTCACGTTGCCGTGGTAAGAAGTCGGCACCAATCCGAAGAACCTGAATCCAAACAGGGCAGCAAGTCCTGGTTCGCGGAAGCCTTCGCCCCACGTACTGCGAATGGTCAACTGCTCATCGAACGGTTGCCAGCGCACACCCACTTTGGGAACGAGTGTGTTGGTGTCATTATTCTTCCAATATTCAAAACGCGCCGCTGCACTGAACTCCAGCGAATGGAATCCAGGCACGCGCACCGCCGGGGTGAAGACTGGAATCAGGGTTTCCCCATAGAACGCATACTCTCTGCGGCCGGAATGTGACGAAGGCGACAAGCCTCCACCCAGCACGCCTCCAAGCCGGTTTGCGTCATCCAGATCGGTTGTTTCCGTCTCCCGGCGAAATTGACCGCCAATCGCGAGTCCAACGCCGCCGGCGGGCAAATCAAACAGGTCAGTGGTATAAATGTTCAAATCGACTGTTGCGATTTTGAATGTGTTAATGTCCCTCGGACTAACCCTCGCGAACTCTGCCGGTATGCTGTTACTTGGGATCGGATTGTGAAGGCCGTCCCCAAACGGATTAAAAGGAATGGTCGTTCCAATGTACTGCGCCGAGGTGGGATCGTAGATTGCGTCCGCCGCGTTCATGATGCGATTGAATCGCAAGCCTGAGGCACCCGTAAACCGGGAAAGATTCTCGATTTGGCTGTAACGGAATGCGCCATCGTAGCCCCAGCTCCCGTTAAACAGCTTGTCGCCTCTTATACCGGCTGTGAGGAGGAACGCCTGGTTTTCGTTATCGATCAAGTGGTTGCCGAAATCGAAAAGACGCGCGTGTGTGCCGCCCGAGATAATCTGCTGGAACGGATTGAACGGGTTATAGGCATCAGGCGGCATGCCGACTTCCGCGGCCGTCGGCGTGTTTGGCGGCGTAATTGGAACACCGTTGGCGTCAAGTTGGAATGGATGGTTAGGCGGGACATAGAGTTGAGTGCCTCGCGCTGCCCAAGGGCCGGTACCCACCGGTTCGAGTTCGTCGTGCTGCTTCACGTCGGCATAATAAAAGTCGCCGAAAATCCGGAGCTGATCGTCACAGAGCTTGTGCTCGAAAGCGGTATAACCGCCCCAGCGCTCCTGTTCCGGATAAGAGCTGGAGAACGCGTTAAAGTTAAAGCCGGGAAGCAAGGCGAAAGGCCCGCGAACGGGCCTCGGGCTGTAGCTCCAGTCGCTTGCCGCAGTCAGTCCGTTCGAAAAATCCGGCGGTGTGCCGAAGATGACTGGTCGCGTCGCGGTGAAGTCGGGTCCGCCTGCCTCTTTGACCACGTCCGCGCTCAACTGAAAATTGTACGGCGTGGTATCTGGACTCCCGTGCGCATGCGGCGCACCGAACCTCACGTGATTGGAATTGCCTCGGTCGCGATTGAACATTGAATTGTGATGAAAGAAAAAGATGTCGCCGTTGATGCTGGTCTTGTCGTCGCCGGTGCCAAAGAGAATATCGCCACTATAAATGGCAGCGTCCTTGTCCAGGGTGTTGCCATAATACAGACTCAATTGCGCGCCGCGATAATCTTTGTACAGCTTGATGTTAACCACGCCGGCAATCGCGTCCGCCCCGTAAGTGGTCGAAGCGCCATCTTTCAGAATTTCAATGCTTTGCACGGCCGGAAGTGGAATGGTGTTCAAGTCGAAACCGTAGCCCGAATACGGCGTGATACGGCGGCCATCGATTAAAACCAGCGTGGCCCGCCTTTCGAAACCGCGCAATGAGACCGTAGCCACTCCAGTCGCGCCTGCAGAGCCGTTTGCGTTATTTTGAACTGGAACACCGTTCGCATTCGCGATGGGCTGGGTTCTGAGAAGCTCGGCGGTGGTGCGTTCGCCTGATTTGTCGATCAAATCGCGGTTGAGAGTGTACACTGGGTTTGGGCCGACCTCTTCTGCGGTCGGAATAATCGAACCGGTCACGATTACGCGCTCCTCCTCCGCAACGGGAGCAGGCGAAGGCGTTGGTTCCTGAGCCAATGCGGTCGAGGCGAGAGGCCAGCAAATGATCGCCCCACTCCAGGCGGCGCACGAAATCAACAGGCCTTTGAATAAAAGGTTTCTCTCCAAATCCTGTGCCGTTTATCAAATCAGCCGAGGACTAACAAGGCATCTGTAGAAATTATTCCGCGCCTCAGAGGCACGGTGAAGATGGGCGGAACGTTTCGCACTCAATGATCGCGAAGCAATGCCAAGCTGCAACTCCGTGAAGGCTGCTCCATTCGTCTTTTTAGGTCCGATTCTTATCGGTGTCATCCGCGTGATCTGCGGTTCAGACAAAAAAATCCAAAATTTCCACGTTATATCTGGCCGGATTTCCTGCAGTACCTCTGTGAAAGGAAATCAAAGAAAGAAAAACAACAAAAACCCAAACAGAAAGAGAAACAATAACCATGAAAACAAAATTAACTAAAGGAACAAAAGATGAAATCACTTAAATTCTTCAAACCCGCTCTGGCGACCACGCTGGCAATCGTAGTCGGGTGGCTGCTATCCGTCCGGCCCGCCGAAGCTGGTTACACTGTAACCCTGCAGCAAGTCGGGCCCGATGTTGTCGCGACCGGAAGCGGAGCCATTAACTTGACTGGGCTGATTCATGCCGGATATCTCACCTACGGATGGGGTCCCGGGGTGCTCCCAGGTGCCGCGGACGACGGGTGGGGCGGGGTTATTGCCGGGCGCATTTCCACGGGGCCGACGATTGCCGGTAGCGTGGACTCTTATCACTTGGGGCCCAGTGGACCGACGAGTTTCGGGAGCGGTGGCGGAGCGGATGCCAGCAGTGGCAGCGGCGACACGGTCGGGACAGCGGCGGATTGTTCTAAAGATGGATCCGATTGCGACCGCTTTCTCATTGTTCCAAGGGGCTATGTCTCCGGTACTTTTCTATCGGACAGCGCGACCTACAGCGGCAAGACTTTTGCAACCCTAGGCGTAACACCGGGCACCTACGTATGGACGTGGGGAACCGGAGCGAACCAGAACTTCACGCTTAAAATCCCACCGGCCCCACCAACAACTAGTCCAGCCACAAATGTCGCAAGCTTTTCTGCCACACTCAATGGCTCTGTCAATCCAAATGGGGCGACCACGACTGTCTATTTCCAGTACGGCCCAACCACTAGTTATGGGTCCACCACCCCTATGCAGACTCAGACTGGGAACACGGTCCGAACTATCAGTGCCAACATCACCGGCTTAACTGCGAGCACCGTTTATCATTTCCGAATTGTGGCCCACAATAGTGCTGGCACCACCTATGGCGGTGACAGGACCTTTACGACGCTTAGCCCGACCGGCGCCCCCGTCGTCACAACGAATCCGGCGACGCTCATCGCAAGTTTATCAGCCACGCTCAATGGCTCAGTCGATCCGCATGGGTTGACCACGACTTTTTATTTCCAGTACGGCACGACGACCAGTTACGGGCACACTACCATTATGCAGGGTCGGATCGGGAACTTGTACCAGAGTGTTAGTGCCAACATCTCTGGCTTGAGCGCGAGCACCACTTATCATTTCCGGATCGTCGCGGTCAACAACGCCGGAACTGTTTACGGCGCAGACCGGACGTTTACCACGCTGAGCGCAACCGGGGCACCTGTAGTAATTACGAACCCAGCGACAAACGTGACAAGTTCTTCGGCCACGCTCAATGGCACGGTCGATCCGCATGGTTTGACCACTACGGTTTATTTCCAGTACGGCACGACCACCAGCTACGGGCACACCACCGCGAGTCAGAGTAAGACCGGCAACACGTATCAGGCAGTGGCTGCCAACATCAGCGGCTTAACTGCCAGCACCACGTACCATTTTCGGATCGTAGCGACGAACAGCGCAGGCACGAGGTACGGCAGTGATAGGACCTTTACCACGCCTTAGCCCCAACTGCTCTCGCAGTGTCGACGGCACCGCAGATAGCGGTGTAACAGTGGCGGACTTCTCGCAGCGCATTCGAGCAAGCGTGAGCGGAGCGAGGCGTTGCCGAGCAGGCAACGTGACTGGCCGCTAGGTTATGGGGCTCCATTCGCCACAATATATTGACGCGCGCGGGGCATCGGCATTCTACCGGTGACTTTCAAAACGCGGCCTAGAACACCGCGCAATTTCGCGATACATTTTCGCGTGCGGCAATATCACGATCTTCCCCGGCTCGTGCTCGAGCACGGTCAGGCGCGCGACGACCGCACCGGCACAGGGACATTGTCGATCTTCGGCGCGCAAATGCGCTTCGACTTGCGTCCTACAGGTCCGGGATTTCCGCTGCTCACCACGAAAAAGCTGCACATCAAATCGATCATCTATGAGCTACTCTGGTTCTTGCGCGGCGACACGAACGTTAAATATCTAAACGACCACGGCGTCACGATCTGGGACGAGTGGGCTGACGAAAACGGCAATCTCGGTCGCGTTTACGGGGCGCAGTGGCGCGATTGGCGCGGCGAGAACGGCGTGCGCGTCGATCAGATCGACAACGTTATTGCGCAGATCAAATCGAACCCGCTGAGCCGGCGACTCATTGTGAGCGCATGGAATCCGGCCGAGATCGATCGCGTGGCGTTGCCCCCATGCCATGTGCTCTTCCAGTTTTACGTGCAAGATGGCGAGTTGAGTTGCCAGCTTTACCAGCGCAGTTGCGATCTTTTTCTCGGCGTGCCGTTCAACATCGCGTCATACGCGCTGCTCACGATGATGGTGGCGCAAGTTGTCGATCTTACGCCTGGCGATTTTGTCCATACGTTTGGCGATCTGCATCTTTACAAAAACCATCTCGACCAGGCGCACGAACAGCTATCACGAGATTGCCGATCTTTGCCCCGGATGAAACTGAATCCGGCCGTCAAAAACATTCACGAATTCAAATTCGAAGATTTCGAACTTGTCGGCTACGACCCGCATCCGTCCATCAAAGCGCCGATCGCAGTGTAGGTGGGTGAACAATGACGCGCGTTGCGTGCGAGGCAAACAAAGCAGCCGGCACGGCTGGCCTCTACAGAAGATTTGTCCGCGAACAAATTAAAAATTATCTTGACAGCGTCCGGGGGGGCCCGCAATTTCGCGCCCGCGTTAAGGTTTATTAGGCGTCTCCCCCAAGAGCTCCGCCTAACCCTCTTCCCGGAGGGTCAATCGCGAGCAAGGGCTCGCTCGTAAAAGTGAAATGAGTCTATGAAAATCAAAATCAGTGGTCACATTCTTCGCGGTGCCGCAGCCATGCTCCTTTTTTTATGCATGGTCGTTGCTTTCGCCTCGGCAATCAATCTGCCTAACAATCCCGCGAAGGTTCCAGCTCCGCAGAATAACACCGCCTTGGGCCTGAAGGGACACGAGGGCGCCGCGTCCATGGCCGCGTCTGCGATCCGAAAGGACCGAACGTTGACGTTCGCAGATCGCGTTGCGTATCAGCGGGCGATCGAAGAAGTTTACTGGCGGCATCGCATCTGGCCAAAAGCGAATGCCGGCTCCAAGCCGCCGCTGGATAAGATGATGTCGCAGGCGGAGATCGAGAAAAAGGTCGAAGATTATCTGCGCAACTCGCAGGCGCTGGAGGATTACTGGCAACGGCCGATCACTCCCGACCAATTGCAAGCCGAGATGGAGCGGATGGCCAGTCATACCAAACAGCCCGGGGTGCTGGGTGAGATCTTCGCCGCGCTGGGCAACGATGCCTTCGTGATCGCTGAGTGTCTGGCAAGACCGGTCCTGGCGGAACGTTTAGTCACCGAGTTGTACGCTCACGACCAAAGATTTCACGGTGAGCTGAAGCGGCGCGCCGAAGTCGAGCTGCGAACGCATCGAGGTGTGGGGCAGATGAAGCAAACCAGCGGCATGTACACCGAAATGGAGTGGATCAAGAGCGATTCTGCTGAAGACGGTTCTTCTCCGGCCGATACAAAGAAGATCGGAGGTATGAAGATGAAAAGCAGCGAGTGGAAAGAGAGTGTCGAAAAGCTCGCGAGAGAATTTGGCAACGCAAAAACAAAAGACGCCTCGGCGCAAATTAAGACCGGTGTATTGAGCCCACTACGAGAGGACGACGGAC
>QHOD01000320.1 GCA_003218615.1 Verrucomicrobiota bacterium | reverse complement strand
TCCAGTCAGCTCCGGATGGAAACCTGTGCCCACCTCCAGCAAACTCGCCACGCGTCCCCTGATGCGTACCCTTCCCTCGGTCGGCTCGGTAATCCGGCTCAGAATTTTCAACAGAGTGGTTTTCCCAGCTCCGTTTCGACCGATAATGCCGACAACCTCGCCGCGGGGCACCTCGAAGGACACGTTTTTCAAGGCCCAGAAATCTTGGATCGATTTTCGAGTTTTGATTTTTGATTTCCGATTTCGGAACAGTCCCGTGAACTTACTGGCAATCACGTCCCGCAACGCCGAGTAGCGGGCTACCGTCGCCTCATCGGCATGTTTTATACGATATTTTTTGCTCAGATTTTCGACTGTGATGACGGCGTCGTTCATCGAAAAATAAAAATTAAATTGGGAGAGCTGAGCGGACTTGGTGCTATCGAGATCTAACCGCCGATCCGATTCGTTTTTACCTTGTTTTCTTCATTCACAAGGGCGTGGCTTTGAAACTGCATCTGCCCTTCCCTTGCGAGTGTCATCTGCGGTCCTCCGAACGGATTTAAATGGCGCCGCTCCGGCCACGAGATTTCGCTTGAGCAAGTCCAAATCATGAAAGCGCTGATAAATATGAACTGGGAGAGGTACTGCATAGGTCTTGAGCTGCCATCGCGGAGAGATCAGAATCCGGAGCGGCAATGCGTACTTTTCAATTCGTAAATTGTTTCGCTGTTATCCTGACGCCATATCAATTTCCAATCCAGCCCGTTCGTGGCGAAGAGGGCCTCAAGCTGTTGACTTGTTAGATGGTTCACCCAACCGTTGGCAAGACGCTCGAAAGTAGCAACACCTTGACCAGCGGGATTGTATGACAGGATGACTCGCTTGCCGTACTGCCGAATACTCGAAAGAAACTCAGAGGGACGACGGATATATTCAAAGACTCCGCTACAAACAACATAGTCGTATCTTCGCGACAAACTCGGATAAATTCCGGAATTGAAGTCGCAGACAATCATATCAGGGGAACTCTTGACGATGTCGCAGGGTTGATACTCACAGCCGCTCTTCAAGTAACGCTTCAGTGTTTGTGCTCCCGCTCCGAGATCAACGACTGAACTGGCCTCTGGAATGAAAGTCGCGATGATTCGATTTCGTTCATCCCAAAGAGGCTCCTTCTCCCGTGCCACTTTTTTCCACCGCCGAACGTTTGTGCGCACCACCAGAGTTGTGAGCGCCGCGAGAACGCTACGGCAAAGTCGCGCCATGTTTCCATTTGAAATAGTCCAATCCGCGCCGTAGCGGACCGCCGCGAGAACGTTACGGCAAAGTCGCCCAATGCTTCGGCATCTATTTGTTATTCTTTGTGTGAACTTCTTGGCTGTCATGTTGAACCAAACTTCACTCTTCGCAATTTCCGCAGGACCAGAGGCGATCATTTCATTTTCGACACGGCCCATGGAAGCGTTGGACAGATGACACCCCAACTCGGGTCGTTCCCGGCTCTAGCAAGTGTTTGAGATACCACAAGTTCCAATGCCGCCTCGACTAAATAATGAAGACGGACATTTGGTTCATGGGCACCGAAAGAAAAACAATAAGTCTGAGAACTCAACAGGCCGGCAGGCATTTGGCAGCGAGCCAGGTAGCGACCCGGCAATCTGACCGAGCCAGCGTAATCTGACGGTTTGTCATCTGTCGTGAGTATTGCTGTGCCATCGACGGTAGAAAGGCGAAAGCCGACTTCCAAGCCACGCACCTTCCTGAAAATTTCATACTCCATTTCAACGACAAATCCGCTCCCTCCATCCACCATGTGGATACCGCACCCTGCAGTGTCCGTAATTCGCACCATGTGCAGCTTGATCGTGTCGTCACCTGGCATATCACCGTTCGCCCAACGGATCTCGGCGCGGCTTGCACCACTCCGCAAAAAATGGGCAATGACTTTTCTCGGCGCTCCTCTCATTTCAATTCGCCCATCCGCCAAAAGTTCAACCGTCGAACACAGATTTCGGATCGCACCCATGTTATGGCTAACGAATAATACAGTGCGTCCTTCATCGAGGGCGACATTTTGCATCTTACCAAGACACTTTTGTTGAAACTGGGCATCCCCCACAGCTAGGACTTCGTCCACGATCAGAATATCGGGTTCCAAATGCGCTGCCACCGCAAAGGCCAAACGCACATACATACCGCTCGAATAACGTTTAACTGGGGTATCGAGGAATTTTTCGGTCTCAGCAAAGGCGACAATCTCATCAAACTTCCTTTTGATTTCAGCTCTGGTCATTCCGAGCATCGCACCATTCAGGAATATATTTTCGCGTCCTGTCAGCTCGGGATGGAAACCTGTGCCCACCTCCAACAGGCTCGCGACGCGTCCCTTGATGCGCACTCTTCCCTCGGTCGGTTCGGTAATCCGGCTTAGAATTTTCAGGAGTGTGGTCTTTCCAGCTCCGTTTCGACCAATAATGCCGATAACTTCGCCTCGATGAACCTCGAACGAAACGTCTTTCAAGGCCCAGAAATCCTCGACCGATTTTCGACTTTTAGTCTTTGATTTTCGATTTTCGAACAGTCCCGTGAACTTGCTGGCGATCACGTCGCGCAACGCTGAGTACCGCGGTAGCGATGTCTCACCGTAATGTTTGATACGATATTTTTTGCTTAGATTTTCGACTATGATGACGGCGTCGTTCATCGAAAAATCAAAATTAAATTTGGACCTAAGGTTGCTGACACCTAATCTCCCGTCCGATCCGTTTTTATCTTGTTCCCTTCATTCACAAGGGTGTGGTTTTGAAATTGCATCTGCCCTTCGGTGGCGAGCGTCATCTGTGTTCCTGCCGGGCGGACCTGTATGGCGCCGCTTCGACCGCGGAAAGCGATTAAGTCCTGTTTAAACTCAAAAGGGTCGAGTCCAAGAAAGGCATAATCGGCGCCAAAGGCGCTTTCAATTTTGACGCCGGTGCCGTTCGCTAGTCGGGTGAAATGTGGAGTGGGCTGGCTGTGAAGAATGGGATAGAGCACGGCGACGACCGTGGCGTGAGGCTTCAGTCTCAGGTGCAGCGAGCGTTGTTTGGCAATTTGACTCGTGAACCCGGAAGCGCCATTTTTTCGCTCCAAGGTCTCCGTGGACAAGACGCCATCCGAGGTTTCAAGAAAATAGACGGCCAAATCGACGCCAAAGCGGCCTTGAACGCGAATTGGTTCCGAACTGTTTGTGGCCGGGGATACGTCCGTCGCCAGCCAGAGTCTCCAATCCGCCGGCTCGTCATTATTCAACGTGTCACGAACAACGAAATAGGTTGGTCCCGAGCAATCCTTGTCTTTTACGAAAAGAATCTGCCGTTGCCACCCGGCCAGCTCACTGCGCAGGTAGTCTGCTTCCCCCCCACCGGCGAATTCCTTGATTTCGGCAGCGCCCTTGTCTTGCTGTCCGCGGTCCACTCGATTGTGGTCGGCGGCTGGGCCCCGCCCATAATAGCCGAAGTCCTCGCATAGCGGCTTGCCTTGGCCCCAAAGAACAAATGCCCCTTCGTCGAAGTCGTAGTGCGCGTGCAATTTTCCTGCGATCAAATACAGATAAGTTTCACATTCACTGGGAAAATGAGCGCGCAACAGAACCCCGCAATCGGGGAACCATTCGCTTTGCCAGTTGGGGACCTTAGCGGGGATGGAAGGATCGAACATTAACCATGAATAACCCGCGGCGCTCGGATAGGCTCCCCCGATGCCGGGCTTTGTATAGGAACCTTGCTCATTCCACGCCCATTGCATCTGCTGTGCGAATTCTGGGTCTTTCTCTTTCCACAAACGCGCCAGCCACCCGGCTAGACAAGTGCGTTCGCCGAGGTAGGTGTTTCCGATCTCAGGCATGTGACGCTGGCCGTTCAATCGTGGATCGCGGGGAGTGGATATGGAGGCCAGCCAGCGTATCGCCTCTCGCAGCTTCGGGTGAAGTGTCCAATCCTGGTCTGCGAATTTAGTTTGCCGAAGCGCGATGGCGAAAGGGACGATCG
>QHOD01000063.1 GCA_003218615.1 Verrucomicrobiota bacterium | reverse complement strand
TACACAGGTTTGATGTTGCTGCTCCTGATCGTGTGGTTGTCGATCCAATCGTTAGATCAGACGCGCAGTATCCGCTCGATCTTGCCGATGCTCTTCGGTGTCGCGCTCGGCTTCGGACTTTCCGCTCCCGCGTGCCTTGCGATTCTCGATTTGGTTCACGGTTCAGCGCGTGAATTGCAGCCGGCGTCCGCGCATTGGGAATGGCTCGTCCCGCCTGGCGCGTTGCCCGGATTAATCCTTTCTTCCTGGACAGTGAATTGGACCGATTTCTCCTCGCGTCTGACGCCGCACGCCGCGACCGAGCTGGCCTGCGGCTTGGTTCCGATTCCCATTCTCATCGCGGGCTTGATTACTCATGGTCGTGAACTCGTTAAAAAGATCAAATGGGAGCTTGTCTTACTCTTGCTCGTGCTCTTACTCTCAATGATTCCAACGGCGGGCCTTTTCCGGTGGAGTTTTCGGTGGTTGCCGTTTTTCCATCTTGTTCTCGCGATTTGCGCGGCAGAAGCGCTGCGAGTGAGGTCAGGATCAGCTATCCCGGCTACAGCGGCGCTCGCTCTCGTAGTTCTAACCGCTATCGCCATGTCGATCTTGCGCGCAGCCGGCTCCTACGCTTTTCCGTTGACTTGGATTTTTCTCGGCTTCGCGGTGATTTGGTGCCTTTCGGAGCTTTTCCTGCGTGATTTTGAATTTCAGAAATGGACGCCTGCAGTCATCACATTTGTGGCGTTGCTTGCAACATATCTTTGCGTCCCGACGAACGATGGCATTCCGAAATACAATCTTTCGCAAGAACTGCTTAAACCTGCGCCGCTCGATCCCGCCCGCCTTTATCTCAGCATTTATCCATGGGCGGAGCTGACATATCGCGTCGAAAACAAACCACAGCCGGTCGGACAAATTGTGCGACCCGGCAGCACGTCGATGTGGGCCGGATTGCATTTCATCAACGGTTACAGTCCAATCCGGCCCGCCGGTGTAGCGCGCGAATTCGCGACCACGATTCACGGCGAAATTAATCCAGCAATGGGAGATTACTTACTCAATTACCAGGGTGGCCCTAATGGTGAGTTGGCGCGACTTGGTGTGGACGGGATCGTCGTTGCGCGCGAAATGGATGTCGCGCCCCAACCGGCCTCTGAATGGCAGCTTGTGGCATCAACAGATGAAGGACGCGTTTTTCATCGGCGCGGCGCGCCGTTGGCGCGAGTGCGTTCGGTAACGACAATTAATTCACGGCCGAATGAGCAATTTGCCGGCGCAACGGTTTCGCGAATCCTTGATTCACGAAATCGCGTGGAAGCAGATGTCGATGTAGCGAATGGCAATCGCCAGGCGCTGCTGGCGTTTTCGCGCCCATATTTTCGCGGATACGAAGCGCGACTGGGCAACCAAAAACTCGCGGTTACGTCTTATCGCGGATTATTTCCTCTCGTCGAAGTTCCAGCCGGTGCGCAGGGACGGCTCACGCTTACTTATCGACCATATTGGTTGATCTGGGGAACCAGCGCCGCCATCGCTTGCGGTCTGGTGATTGTGATCAGCTGCTTCGTCGCAACGTTGCAGTGGAATTTGAGACGATGATCTCAATTAATCCGGCGCTTGGCACAAGCGCCTCTACAGTTTTTTAGGGTCTTCCAGCAACTCGATCACGCGTTTGAGCAAACGGCCGGCGCCACCGCCATCGATGCTGCGATGATCGAAGCTCAGTGTAATTTGCGCTTCAGTCTCTGGAGCAAATTCCTTTTTCGCTTCATCCCACGCGGGAACTTTTTTCCCAGCGCCGAGACCCACCAGCAATGTTTGATCGGGCAGGGGAATCGGGGTTCCCCATTCCATTCCGAACGTTCCAAAATTCGAAACGGTTGCTATGCCGCCAGCTTGCATGTCCGGCGAAATCCGCCGTTGTCGCGCAAGATCGACAAGCTCTTTGTATTTGGTCGTAAGATCGACAAGTGACGTTTTATCGGCCTCGCGAATCACCGGCACCATGATTCCGTCCTCGGCTTCGACCGCAATGCCCACATCGATGGAGCTCGATTGTACAACGCGGTTCCCGATTAATTTCGCTGCTGCGCTTGGATTTTCAGCAAGAGCGAGAGCAAGCGCACGCAGCGCGTAAAGGCCGGGACCCGGTTTTGGATCCCGCGATTGTCGATCTTGCAAAACCGGATCGAGATTCACGGACGAACCAATCGTGGAAAGCGGCCGCGTCCAGCTCCGGCGCATCGCGTCGGCCACGCCGGCGCGAATCGCGGAAGCTTCGTGCGCGGTCTGGTTCTCGATCTTGTCCAGGAAATTCTCGAGGTCCTTGATCGTGACGCGATTACCAGCGCCGGTCCCCATTATCCCTGCGAGATCAGCCGTTGTTAACTGCAACTCCGCCATCCGCGCGCGGACACGCGGGGACATGAATGTTGCGCCTTTCGATATTGCCGGAACGGGCAATCCGCCAGCGCTTGCGCCGTCCCCGCCGCGGGCGGCGATTTTTTTCTCGCGCGCCGGCGCGACTTCCTGATCAGCGCGCGCCGGAATTTCCTCTGCGACTTCGCGTTGAGGCGGAGGCGGCGCTTGTTTCGCAAACCTCGCGGCGTCCGCCTCGCTTGCCTCGACATAGCCGAGCACCGTGCCCACTGGATACGTTTCCTTTAACTGCACCGTGATCTTGTCGATCTTGCCTTTGCACGGCGTGGTCACGCCCATAACAGCTTTGTTCGTCTCGACATCGATAATTTCCTGGTCATCCGCGACTTCGTCGCCCGGCTTCACTTTGATGTCGACAATTGTGGCTTCGGCGATCGATTCGCCTAGCTGCGGCATGATGATCGGAACCTGCGGCATAAATTTTATTCTCGGAGCAGAGCGCGAGCCTTGCGCGCGATCTCTTTTGCGTTCGGCCGGTGCGTCGACCAAAGATTCGGATGATACGGAATGGGGGTGTCTTTGGCGTTGAGGCGTTGCGGTGCGGCATCCAGCAGATGAAATCCTTCCGCAGCGACGCGCGAAATGACCTCGGCCGTTGCGCCGCCCCAGGGAAATGATTCCCCAACGCACAGCAATCGGCCGGTGCGTGCGACTGAGGCGAGAACGGTATTGGTGTCGAGCGGCTTAACGGAACGAAGATCGACAACTTCAATCTCAAAACCTTCGCTGGCCAGTTGTTCCGCAACGGCAATGGCTTCGTGCAGCATCGCGCTGTAAGTGACAATGGTGAGATCGCGTCCCTGCCGCGCGATGCGCGCCCTGCCCATGGGCAAGCCTTCGGTCGGGAGTTTATCGGCCTTCAGGTGATAATAGAGATATTTGTGTTCGCAGTAGATGACCGGATCGTCAATCGCCACAGCATCAATCAGCATGGTGTAGGCGTCCTCCACCGTTGCAGGCGTCATCACGATGAGTCCCGGGTAATGCGCGTAAATCGATTCCATCGACTGACTGTGGAATGGCCCGCTGCCTTTTGTCCCACCAGAGGGCAAACGCACGGTGATCGGAACTGGAACATTCGTCCGCCAGTAATGGGTGCCGGCATTGTTTAAGATTTGATTCAGCGCGATGCTGGAAAAATCGGCGAACTGCATTTCCACAATTGGCCGCATTCCCTGCATGGCGGCCCCAATCGCGGTGCCGACGATTGCATCTTCACTGATCGGCGTGTTCAAAACGCGTCCGGGAAATTCTTTCGCGAGACCTTTCGTCGCCTTAAAGGCGCCGCCGAACGTGCCGCCGACGTCCTGTCCGTAGATAAAAACGCGCTCGTCGTCACGGAGCAGTTTCGCCTGCGCTTCGCGAATCGCTTCCAAATAGGTGATGCTCATTCGAAAGAATCGACAAGTTCGCGCGTGGCGACGGCGCACCAATCTTCTTTGTCGCCTTCGGGTGGGGCTTCTTTTTGTGCGGTGGCGATTGCTTCATCCACCTGCGCGGCTGCATCTTTGCGCCATTCAGCCAGCGTCTCGGCATCTAATAGATTAAGATCGATAATCATTTGCTCGGCGACCTTCAGACAATCGCGCGCAAACGGCTCCTGCTTGATGTCGTCCGTTACGTAGCTCGCATCGTCATGTTCGCCGTGACCAGAGAGGCGCAGGACGGAGGCGACGACCAACTGCGGTGGACGTCCCGCTCGTGCGCGTTTTACTGCGCCGCCAATCACGTCCAGGCACGCGCTGAGATCGGTTCCGTCGACACTGTAACCTTCGAATCCGTAGCCGATCGCGCGATCGACCAGATCATGACACGCAAATTCGCGGTCGTTCGGCGTTGAGTACGCATAATGATTGTTTGTCGCGACGACCACCAGCGGCACCTGTTCGACTGCGGCGATGTTCATTCCTTCATGGAACGAGCCGGTCTGCATCCCGCCTTCACCAATGCACGCCAGACCGATGAAATTTTTCTCTCCTTTAAATCGTTTCGCCATTAGAGCGCCAACCGTGACCGAAATCATCGCGCCGAGGTGACTGACCATGGCGAGCTGGTTCTGCTGTGGCCGGCCACGATGAATATTGCCGTCGCGCCCGCGCATCGGCCCCTGGCGCGAGCCAAGATAAGTCTGCGTAACATCAAGCAGCGGTTCGCCGAATGCCGATCGTCCTGCCTGGTCGCGGATCAGCGGCGCGAAGATGTCGTCTTTTTGCAAAAACAAACCGCAAGCCACGCTGACCGCTTCCTGGCCTTTGCCGATGTAAACGCCGCCGGTGATTAGACCGCCACGATAAAGACTGACGAGCTTTTCTTCGAGCGTGCGCGCCAGCAGCATCCAGCGAAATGCATCGAGAAAGCGCTCATGCGGCGGCGCGATCTTTTTGGTTTTTGATTTCGCGGTGCGCTGCGCCGTCTGAAGCATCGGACAATTTTACGCAAGATCGACAGTCGCGCGCAAAGAATTTTTGTGGCGCGGCGCAGCGGACGCTACCCTACCGCGTTGCGAGCGCGAGACGCCGTTGGCTGGGCTCCTGCTGGTCTCCGTTCGATGCCACCTCCGAGGAAATTTGCTGTGGCGCTGTTAATTTCATTCCAACCAGTTTGCTTACGCCGCGCTCTTCCATGGTCACGCCGTATAGCACGTCCGCCTTGGCAATGGTGCGTTTATTGTGTGTCATGATGATGAACTGGCTCTGCTTTACGAATCGCTCCAGCACGCGGATAAAACGGTTGATATTGCCTTCATCCATCGCCGCATCGACTTCATCGAGAATGCAGAATGGGCTTGATCGCACCATATAAATTGCGAACAGCAAAGCCACCGCGACCATGGAGCGCTCGCCTCCACTTAGCAGTGAAACGCTTTGCAATTGTTTGCCCGGCGGCCTGGCGCTGATCTCGATCCCGCAGTTGAGCGGATCATTTTCATCGAGCAGCGACAAGTCCGCGCGCCCGCCGCCGAATAGCTCGGCAAACATTTCGCGGAAGTTCACCCGCACCTCGGCAAAGGTTTCGGCAAATAATTTTCTTGTGGTCGAATTGATCTGCGCGATTACATCGAGCAATTCACGGCGCGCATTTGTGAGATCGTTATTTTGCCCTTCGAGAAATTTATAGCGCTCCTCGAGCTCGTCGTACTCGTGGACCGCGTCGAGGTTGACCGGGCCCATGTTGTCGAGCTGGCGGGTGAGCTCAGCAATGACTTTCTCCACGTCTGGAGCGGCGAGCTCCCGCGAGTCCGGCGCCGCTTCGCCCTCCAGTTTCTCATGGCGCTTTATTTGTGCGCGTAAAGTTTTGTCGAATGCGCCCTGATCGAGCGCGAAGTCGCGGAGATTAACTTGATAGCGGCGGGAAATTCGCTCAGCCACGTTATCAATCTGCATTTGCAACTGCGACTCGCGAACCTGCTGCTTGGAACGCAAATCGTGCAGCTCATTCAATGAGTGCCGGACTCCGCGCAAGCTCGATTCCGTTTCGTTTGCTGCCGTGGAACGTTCCGCACGCTGGCTAGTGAGCGCGGTCAGCGTTACCTCCAGGTCGCCACGCTGCCGGCGTTGCTTTTCAATGGCGGATTCAGCCTTCTTCGATTCATCTGCTTGCTTGATCATCCGCTTTTCAAAATCAGCGATCTCGGCTCGGCGCGTAGCGATCATTTCGGCCAGCTCCGCTTCGCGGGCCGACATCGGCTGGCGTTGTGCAATAAGGCTTTCGTGACGCTGTCGCTCGGTGGCGACGGCAAGGCGCAATTCATTAAGCTGTTCCGTCGCCTCCGCTTCACGCGTTGCCGCTTTTCCCTGTGCAGCTTGAATTTCCAGTTGGTCCTTTTGCTGTGCTTCGAGATTCGCGCGCTCTGAATCCAGTTCTTCTTCCAACTTTGCAATGCGCTCGTCTGCGGCTTGGATTTGTTGAGCAAGCGTCATCTGCTCCAAGCGAAGTTGGTCGATCTTCTGTTCGTTTTCCTGCAATTCTTGTTCCAGAAAAGGAATCCGATTGTCGAAAGCCGAGCGCTCCCGATCGGCAGATTCATACTGACGCCGGGCTTCTTCCAACTCGCTGGTCGCTTTCTCCAATGCTGCGTTTGCTTCGTCGCGTTTTTGCAACAATGCATCGCGCTGTCTGCGAACATCTGCACATTCCGTTTTGAGACCTGCCATTTGGGCCTTGCGTTGCAGCAGCGAATCGGTTGACGTCTCCCGGCTGCCGCCAAAAACAACTCCTTCGGCTGAGATGAATTCACCGGTGAGCGTCGCGGCGGCTAAATTGTGCTTATCATTCTTGAAGGACAAGGCTTCTTCGAGATCGCCAAAGACCGCGACATTGCCCAGTAGCCTCGTAACCAACGGTGCAAGCGACTCGGGCGCTTTTACCTTGTCGTTCGCCCAGGCAAGAGCCTTTCGCGGAAGCGCTGTCTGAGTTTTGGGCGAATAATTGGATAAGCTCGGAAGAGCGAGCGCAGCTTGCCCGAATTTCTTTTCGTTCAATTTCGCAAGAATTGCAGGCGCCAATCCCGCGTCTTTCAGAACAATTGCCTGCAGATTTCGACCTAATGCGGCTTCGATCGCAGCCACATATTCTGAATCGACATCGAGATTTGAAACCAAGGCTCCGCCCAGCGCCGCGTGGATTCGCGCGGGATCATCAAGTCCTTTGAGCACAGCCTGTGAACCTTGGCCAAGACCTTCACCTTCTTCATTAAGCTGGCGCAAGATTTCGAGGCGCGATTCTTTTTCGACCAGCGCACGTTCGATTTCGGCCAGGCCTTTTTCTGCGTCGGTGAAAAGCAGCCGATGCTGTCGCAGGTTCTCCTGGCTTGCCTGAAGTGTCGCTTTTAGAAGCTCGAGATTTTTGCGTCCGGCCTCGCCAGCGGCCCGCGTGGCAGCGATTTCGTTTTGAGCTTTGTCGCGAGTCCCGCGCGCGTTGGAGATCGTAATCTCAATACCGCGCCGATTTTCCTCCGTGGTTTCGCGACGAATTGCGAGCCCGGAGATTTCGTCCTGCAATTCGGCGATTCGCTTCTCGGTCTTTGAAACTGCCACGCGCAACATTTCGAGCTTCGATTCGCGTGCGCTCCGCGCAGCGCGAAGTTCCGAGAGCAGATCAGTAATTTTCGCCAGCTCGGCCTCTTTGCTCCGGAGAAGCTGACCTGTCTTTTCAATCATCGCGTTCGCGTCCTCTATTTCTTTTCCTTGTTGGGCGCGTTTCGCCTCGGTCGCGGCGATATCTTTCTTTGAACGCTCGATTAACGCCGTCAATTCCTCCGCGCGTTGCCGGTTGAATTGGATTTGATTCTGATGCGTGCCGATTTCGCCTTGCAAACGTTGTAATTCGCTGCGGACTTCGGCGATCTTCCCGTCAAGTTCATCCAGAACACGACGTTGCTCGGCGAGCTCGCTTTCGCCCGTGTCGATCTTAGCCCGGCTGGTTTCCTCCGATTTGCTGAGCCGCCCGATCTCCGCCTGACAGCGGCCAAGCTCAGCCTCGAGCGAATCGAGTTGCCTGCGCGAATGATGGGTTTCAAGCACGCGAAGATCCCCGTGTAATGCCTGGTAGCGCCGCGCCTTGCCCGCCTGGCGTTGAAGTGAGCCGATCTGGCGTTTCACTTCCTTAATGACATCGCCGATGCGCAGGAGATTCGCCTCGGTCGCCTCGAGTTTGCGCAGCGCCTCGCGTTTTTGCGTTTTATACTTTGTGATTCCGGCCGCTTCTTCAAAAACCGCGCGGCGATCTTCCGGACGCGAACTCAAGACCATGTCGATCTTGCCTTGTTCCATCATTGAATAAGCGGCGCGCGCCACGCCGGTATCGGCGAAAAGACCCTGGATATCGCGCAGCCGGCAGGGAGTTTTGTTGAGCAGATATTCGGAATTGCCGTCGCGATACACGCGGCGCGTCACGCGGACATCGTGCCAATCAACGTCCAGCTCATCTGCGCAATCGGTAAAGGTAAGAGAAACCTCAGCAAAACCGACAGGTTTGCGCGTATCAGTGCCATTGAAAATGACGTCGGCCATTTCGTCGCCGCGCAGCGACTTGGCGGATTGTTCGCCGAGCACCCAGCGCACGGCATCCAGCACATTGGACTTTCCGCAACCGTTCGGGCCAACGATAGAGGTGATGCCGTCGTGAAAGTTAAAAATCGTTTTATCGGCGAATGATTTGAAGCCGAGGAGCTCGAGCGATTGTAAATGCATGGTAGCCGTAATGTCGGGCCTCGTTGGTCAATACAGTAAGCTTGAAAGGGTTACAAGCGAAAAACACACAATTTGAAGTGGCGGCCCTCCATTCCAACACAGGATGTTGGGCTTCTTCTTTTGGATCAATTGGAGTTTTTCAGTTCGCTCCCGAAGAACTGCCGGATCAGGTAAAGCAATGATGCAAAGATGAGACAGGCAGCTGTTACGGTAAGCTCCTTCCACGTCGCGTGCGCGAGAATCCAGATGATGACGATGATCGCAAGGATCGGAATGATGGACGCGCCCGGAAATTTGAATCCCGCAATTGCGGGATCGCTGCGGATGTCGCGCCGGTTCAATACAATTGCGGCGAGG
>QHOD01000062.1 GCA_003218615.1 Verrucomicrobiota bacterium | reverse complement strand
CGCAAAAAATCGCCCGTATTACAAAGTGGTCGTGGCCGACAGCCGCAGCCCGCGCGACGGAAAATTCATCGAGATAATCGGCACGTACGATCCGAAAAAGCCTGGTCACAACAGCGCATTGAAACTCGATCGCGCCGAATATTGGATTAGTAAAGGCGCACAAGCGTCCGACACCGTCCGCAGTTTGATCAAGAAAACCAAAAAGGCGCAGGCATCCAGTGACTCATCGTCCCAATCAGAGCGAGGGACTTCGCAATCGACGCAAGAAGAGGCTCCGCCTCCGTCTGGGACATCAAGCCAGGATTGAGATCTGTAGCGGCGGTCTACGGCCACCACGGGCGTAGAGGCGTTTGTGTCAAACGCCTGTTTTTTGATTCGGGCGGAAATTCGTCTTGATTCGTGTTCACCTGTTGCGCCGTAGTATTGTGCGAAGGCGGATTCGTGGTTAGTTTTTCCGTCATGAGAGAATTTCTCGAGTTTATCATTCGGCAATTGGTCGAATATCCCGACGAGATGATGCTCACGGAAATTCCGAGCGGCAAAACGACGATGTTCCGGTTACAACTTCGGCAAAGCGACGTCGGCCGCGTCATTGGCCGCAACGGTCAAACCATTCACGCAATTCGCGCCTTACTGGCGAGTTCGGCTGCCCGCCATGGCCAGCGCGCCACGCTCGAGATTCTGGAGTAACACAGGCGTACTGCCTGAACTTGAAATCGACTGACGTCACAGGCTGGAAGCCTGGGTTACAATGAAGATCGACATCGTCACGCTGTTCCCGGAAATCTGCCGCGCGCCGTTGAGCGAGAGCATCATGAAGCGCGCGCAAGAAAATGGAATTGTCGATCTTGGCATTCACAACCTGCGCGATTGGACGACGGACAAACATCACATCGTCGATGATGCGCCGTTTGGCGGAGGGCAGGGGATGGTGATGAAGCCGGACCCGATTTTTGCAGCTGTCGAAGATCTCCTAAACCAAACGCCAAACACCAAACATCAAACATCAAAGGTCATTCTGATGTCCCCTGCTGGACGGCGGCTCGATCAACAGATGGCGACCGAACTTTCGCAGGAATCGCATCTGATTGTGATCTGTGGTCACTACGAGGGAGTTGATCACCGCGTTATCGAGCACCTTGTCGATCTTGAGATTTCCATCGGCGATTATGTGCTGACGAACGGCGCCATCGCGGCGGTGATATTGGTCGATGCAACCGTGCGCTTGTTGCCTGGAGTCCTCGGACACGAACTATCTGCTGGAGATGATAGTTTCAGTAGCGGCTTACTGGAAGCACCGCAGTACACGAGACCGGCAGAGTTTCGTGGCTGGAAAGTTCCGGATATCTTGCTTTCAGGAAATCACCCGGAGATCGCGGCTTGGCGAAAAGATCAAGCATTGCGACGGACGCGCGAGAATCGCCCGGATTTGCTAGACGAATCGACATAAAACCCAACGGTGTCATCCCGAGCCGCATAGACGGCGGAGACCTACATTCGGTCAGTTCGGTTTCGAGGCAGTCTGCGTAGCGAAAGCTCCGATTGCGGGGTCCCTCGCTTCGCTCGGGATGACAGCATGAAAGTTAGTCGCGCACCTTACCCAGCACCACGCACGCGTTAATTCCGCCGAATCCAAACGAATTGCTCAAGACGTGATTTAATTCGGCGGCCCGACCGTGATTCGGCACGACGTCGAGATCGCAGGCCGGATCTGGATTTTGATAGTTGATCGTCGGTGGAACCCATTGTCGATCTAACGCCAGCGCGCAAATCGCGGCTTCTATCGCCCCGGTCGCTCCCAGCGGATGAGCATGATAGCCTTTGGTGCCGCTCACTGGAATCCGGTGCGCGTGTCTGCCAAAGACTTCTTTGATGGATGCCGTCTCAGCGCTGTCGTTGAGTTGAGTGGAACTGCCGTGAGCGTTGATGTAATCGATTTGTTCGGAAGCAAGTTGCGCGTCCGCCAATGCCTCACGCATGGCGCGAATACATGAATCGCCGCTTGGTAAGGGCGCGGTCATGTGAAATGCGTCGTTGTTCAAGCTGTAGCCGAGCACTTCGGCGTAGATGCGTGCGCCGCGGCCGCGCGCATGTTCCAACTCCTCCACGATAAGCGAGGCCGCGCCTTCGCCCATGACAAATCCGTCGCGCAAACGGTCGAACGGCCTCGAGGCAAAGTTCGGATCGTCGCATCGGCTCATCGTTTTGATAATGTCGAATGCGCCTATCGTGATAGCCGTGAGCGGTGCTTCTGCGCCTCCGGCGACGATCACATCAGCAAGATCATCGCGAATATAGCGAAGCGCCTCGCCCACTGATACCGTACCGCTGGCGCAACTGTTTGAATTCGTTGTGCCGACGCCACGAAAACCGAAGTCAATCGCGATGTTCGAATGGGCTGAACCGCCAAAAACCTGGACGGCAAGCGTGGGTTGAACTCCGCGAGCCCCCTTCTTCAAGAACCGAATGTATTGCTCTTCGGCCTTGCAAACGCCTCCAAGCGCGGTGCCAAAACTGACACCGATGCGATCTTGCGGATGTTCGCGCGAATATTCCAAGCCTGCGTCGTCGAGAGCGAGCTTCGCCGACGCGACGGCGAACTGCGCATATCGATCGAGCCGTTTCAACCGGTGCGTCGGAAAGAATTCCTCCGGGTTCCAATCGCGAATTTCGCCAGCGCAGCAGACCCGGAAGGGACTCGCATCGAAATTGGATATTCGGTTGATACCGGCTTTTCCAGCCAGGATACCGTTCCAGAGACCTTCCACACCTTTGCCAATGGAGGTGATGGGACCAATTCCCGTGATAACGGCGCGCCTTCGGCTCATGCGGCGACCTTGTTTTCCCGCGCTTCCACGTATGCCTTCATACAGCGCAAAGTTTTATTGGCAATGTTATGAATGAAAAAATCGCCGATGATTTTGTCGGCGATTGGCGCCAGGACATTCACACGAAATGCCAAATCATGTTTAATCTCGACCAGGACTCCAGCCGATGCATCCTGAAATGTCCAAACTACGCGCATTCCTTTTGTGAACGCTTTCAAATGATGAAAGCGGATTTCACAGCGGTCCCGATCGATGATTTGCTCGGAGATCCAGGAAATCGGAATGCCAGAACGCGTGGCCGCCATCACGACCACATTGCGATCCGGGCTGCGCTCCAGATAACGGATGTAGCGATAATGCGGTAAAATCGTCGGCCAAAGCTCAAGGTTCGCAGCTGTTTCGAAGATCGACACCTTTGGAGCGTACATAATGATTGAGTTGATCTTGCGCATTTCGAGTGATGGTACGGAACACAGGATACTTCGTCGGAAATCGTTTGAGCGAAAGAAGAAAAACGGTTGCGCGCCAGACGTGTAGCAGATCGCTTGCGCGCTGGCGGATGCCACAGACCTGCGACTGCAGCCGCGCACGCAAGAAGACGAGCGGCTGCATCGCCTAGTCCGGACTGGTACTGTCTGCTGGTCGGCGTCCTCCAGCTAATGAAGTTTAGCTTAGCGTCCGCGCCCCCCGTGTGCCATTGCCATTCCAGCGGACTGGTGAAGCGTTCCCATGGACTGCTGGAGTGTTCTGACTGATTGCTGAGTCGTTATGGCGGACTGCTTGCTGACCCTCGCTGCTTGCTGGAAACAGGCAACATCGTATTGGGCCACGACGTGCGAATTGCCAGACGAGAGGCCACCCTGGGTGGTAGGATTCGCATAATGGGCGCTTGCGGGGCTGTTCTCGTTGAATGCAGAGCCGGGCGACGTCAACGCTTTCCCCGGCCGCACCATTGAATCCTCACAGGACTGGTTTGGTTGACCCTTAGTACCTGACGTGTGCGGGTCTCCGGCGAGCGCCATGCTGCCGAGTGCACACGATGAAACTATCGCTAGTACGGTTGTTAATTTTGTCTTCATACTCATAGAATCGGAGCGACTTCGGTCGTGTGTCGCCCCACAAAAGTAACAATGTTGTTACTTTTGTGGGGCAAGCCCACACGTTTCTTAAAGAAGTCGAGTCTTTTCCGACTTTGCGGATTTCCGCCCGCCCATTTCATCGCTTATGGCAACACTATCGGAAATAGCGGTGTTTGGTGCGAAACCTTTACGGCGTGTAGAGTTCGGCGCTGGCAATCTCTATAAGGTGCCCCAAGTGTTTGTCGAACGTCTGGCCGCCAGCGACTAGCGCCTGCCCATTCGACAGTATCGCCATGGTTTCTCCGAGGCGCGACTTATTCATACTCCCGGTGGTTGTCCAAGTCAGGGTCGAAGTGTCGAAAAGCGCGGCTAATCCATTGGTCTCCTCAATAGGATAGGGTTGCGCATTCACGTAGGTAACGCCGCCCGCGACCAGGACCTTGCCAGTATTAAGCAGCGCACCGGCACTCTCGCAATTTTGGCTGTTCGTTGTACACGGCGGCGGGGCGAAGGTGGTCCACTGGTCTGTAGAGGGGTGGTATATGCTATTGCCTTGTATGCCGCCCCTAGCGAAAACGTCCCCATTCGGGAGCAGCGCAAGGAGTCCGCTCGGGATGGGGTCCCGGGCGGTGGCGGTCCAGGTGCCGGTCGAGGGGTTGTATAGACTGTCGTTCGAATCGAACACGTCGCCATTCTGAAGCAGGACGGCGGCACCGGCGCTACCCGTCATGGTGCCGGTCGCGGTCCAGCTTCCCGTCGCCGGGTTATACAACTCCGCACTGGACAAGGCCCCGTTGTCGAAGCCTCCCGCCGCGAGCACCTTTCCGTTGGAGAGTACTGTAAAGGCAAACGACTCGCGACCGGTGGTCATGCTCCCGGTCGCCGTCCAGGTACCGGTTGCTAGGTTATACAGCTCGGCACTGGCAAGGGACGGAGCCCCGCAACAAGCGTTTGGAAGACCTCCCGCCACGAGAACTTTGCCGTTCGGCAGCAGAACTGCCTCGTGGCCAGTGCGTGCGATAGTCATGCTTCCCGTAAGCGTCCACTTGCCCGTCGCCGGGTTGTACAGCTCGGCGCTGGCGAGATAGCCACTTGTGGCGTTGGAGCCTCCTGTCACGAGGACCTCGCCGTTGGCGAGCCGCGTGGCTGTGTGGTTAACCCGCGCGACGTTCATGCTTCCCGGTGCTGCTGAATCCGCCGGAGCCGGCCAAGGCTGGCATGGCTGAGATCACTATCAGCCCGATGGTAAATAAACTAACTGGTAGGAGCGAGTAAATCACTCCGAACTTTCTGTTGGTTACCAGTGTGTGTGTTTTCATACCGCAAATTCGCAACGAGACGCGCTACACGCCGCATCGAAAAAGTGACGCCGTTGTTACTTTGCACGTCTGGAGCGGAGACTTCATTCCCCTGTAAGCGGGATCGCAGCCTCTTTAGCGAGGTTTTGTCGCGTTTAATTTCTCTCTATCCAGGTTGCCAACTCGAACGAATTGGATCGTTCGTACTAATATTATTGGCGCTGGGCCGCATCGGCTGCGTCCGCCAGCTGTTTCATGTACGCGAAGAACGCTGGCGATTGGCCGATGAAAAGCCCCATGTCCGTGAGGAATGTCAGCGCGCCGTTAGCAACACCCTCAGTCTTAGTCGGTCGAATGATCGAAACAATCGGGAGACTTCGGCTAAGGAATGGACACGGTTCTGGCATGATCAGGTTCTTCTTCAGCAGCGGGTTGCTCACGTCTAGATTCGGGAATGTCACCGACACACCGGTTACGGGATCAGTGGCACTCAACGGTGGCGCATTGCCCGCCTTGTCCGACCAAGTCTGAAAATGCATGGTCTCGGTAGGCCCGATGCTAATCAGGATACGTACCACTTCCTCATCCGTCGCCCTTTGTGCCAGCGAGGGGTAGAGGCTGTTGCCACCTTGTTCAATGGTTGGAAAGTGGAAAGCCGCAGTATTCGCGATCGCCTGCAAGAAATTCGGATCAGTTGTATCGGCATTCGTCCTGGGAATTGCCGTATGCTTCCCAACGTGTAAAGAAGGGACCGCCTGCGGGAAGACGAAGGTCGGATCGAGATCCGGGTTATGGCTGTCGTCGCGGTAGCGCGTCCACCAGCTGGTATCCAGCGTTAGCTGGGTCAGGTTTGTAAGCCGTTTTCCAATCAGCCCTCCATTAACTCCCGCCGCGGTGCTGCCCCGGAGAGTACGAAACGAATTGAGGTCTGCAGGAGCCGCTCCCTTGGAGACCAGATAAGCGTTCAGGAACTTAAAATGAGTAATCTCATCGTCAGTATTGTCATGGATGTACTGATCCATGTCTTCATCAAGAACCGCGAGTGCATCCCTGTATTTAGCATTCACGGTTCCGCTATGGACCTCGGTGTCTGGGATTCCGCCGAGTTCGTTGTACTGGATCCAAAAGTCGGCCTCGAGTCTTTCTAGCGCCGCTGGAAATCGGAGCAGGGCTGCGTCGCCCGGTGTGAGACCGCTACTCGCTCTTGCCGTCCGAGTATTGATAAAAAATCCCGCGCCGACGGTTCCTGCCCCGACGGCGAGTGACTTTCCTAAAAAGGAACGGCGACTGATGGAGCGTTTTCGAGGCTTAACTTGCTTTTCGACGTTGTTCTCTAGAGGAGGATTTTCGGTGTTAGTAAAATCATTTGCTGTAGGGTCGCTTATTGTTTTCATGCCCGTAGAATCGCAGCGATCTTTGTCGCGGGCCTTATCGGAAAGGTAACGCAGTTGTTACCTTGCGCACTGTCAGGAATCCGAGTAAGCGTGCCGCTTCTATTTCCGAATTTTTGCTTCCGACTGCAACTCGCCGGGACAATGCGTCGTGTTTTACGACCCTTCGTGAATCGTATAGCCAACGTAGCGCACTGTGTGAATCAGCGGTGGATCTCCAATCTTTTTGCGCAACCGCCCGATGAAAACCTCTACAAGCTTCGTGTCGTATTCGTGCTGATGTTCCCAGACACGTTCGCATAGTTCGGTGCGGGTGAACACGCGGCCCGGTTCCCGCATGAGCACCTTCAGCAACATCAACTCGCGTCCGGACAACTCAATTCGCCGCAACGCGCGATGCACTTCATGGTTTGCCAAATCGAGTGTGAGATCGCCAACGTGAAGCTTGACCGCCGGTTCTTCCGGGTAACGTCGCCCAAGCGCGTTTACGCGCGCCACCAATTCCCGCATGGCAAACGGTTTTGGCAAATAATCATCTGCGCCGAGTTGCAATCCGGCGACGCGATCCTTCACTTCGCCACGAGCCGTCAGCATCAGAACGCGGCTGGCGATATGTTGTGAACGCAAATGCCGTAAGACGTCAAACCCGTCGATGCCTGGCAGAATAATATCCAGCACGATCAAATCGAGCGCTGCCTCCGTTGCTTTGTCCAAGGCTCGTTCGCCATCATGAACGACGATCGGATCGTGCCCGGCCTCGGTGAGCGCCGAAGCAATGTGCCTGGCTAATCGAACGTCATCTTCAACCACAAGAACGCGCATGAATTTTCAAAAGAGGACTTATCTTAAAACCGTATTGTGAATTGGGCCGCGACCAAATGGTTGTCGTCCTTCTGGCCCGTGGTTTCCTGTTGAAAGCTATATTGAAGTTTCAATTGCGTGTGCGGCGTAAAACGATAGCCGAGCGCTGCGTCGATTCTGCCTAGATCCCGGCCCCAGCTAATGTGACCGCCCGCGCCATCGGGGACATCGCCGAAGAGCTGCTCGTTCCAACGGAGAGCGCCAAAGAGTTGCGGTGTGAATTTATATTTGGCTTCCAAATAGTAAGCGAATGTGCCCGCGTTGCCTACGCGAGGGACTTCGAACCGCGCTTCGTAGAATTCCGCCCAGAATTGCAAGTGATGCCAGGCGAAGCTGATGTCCTGCCCGAGAACAAGCTCACGATAATCGCCAATGTCGCGGCCACGCGGCAATGTGCTCTCAGCCTCAGCCCGAAAATATGCGCCGTCGCTGGCCGACACCCCAAAGCTCCACGCTTCATTTGGCCGGAACCCGAGACGTCCACTAAAGGTCGGATGATCGAAGCCAACCTCGGTGAGACTCCACGATTCTGGCCGCGACGACAGCGCGCTGTTTTTCATCTCGGCCGCGTAATCAAATTTATCAAGTCGCCCTGAGATGGAAATGCCGCTGGCATAACTCGGACCCCAAATTACCGGATTAAATTGGTACTTGTCTGCCGGCTCAAATTCGCGAACGAAATCCAGCGGCGACGCGGGCGCCGCCTTGTCACTTATCGGAGTGATATTTTCGTAAACCAGCGGCGCGTTAATGAATGGGTTTTCCCATGACAAATGCCGCTTAACCCAATTGCCCACCACCGTGGCAAACTTGCCGATCTGCAAATTGAAACGGCGGTCATCCCAGGGCGTAAAACGAAGTGCATACTCATCGAGGCGCACTTGCGCGCCGCGCGCACTCGGGTCGAACCCACGATCCAGCCGCGACTGCGCAAAGAAATAAATCTGCGGTCCGGCTTGGGCGTCGAGAAAGAGTGTCAGGCGCGGATTGAAGAGGTTGTCGATCTTGCTGTCGATGAGGCCAGGCGCCGGCTGTTGAAAATGGTACGCTTCAAGGTCAACTGTGCCGCTCAATCGAGCGCGAAGAACGTCGTGAAACGCAGAGAGAGTAAGTGTCGAATCGAGCCGCTCAAGAAAATCATCAGCGTCAAACCCGCGTACTGTGCAGGCGAGCAGACAAACGCTGAGCGCCGGCAGTACCTTCATGTGTTCTGACTAGGACCGTTCGCCATCTGTAGCGAACTGACAAAACGCAGTTCAAACTCAGTCCAATCATTTTCCGAAGAGATCAGGCGCAAATCACCGCCGTGCAAACGAGCGAGGTCGCGCGCCAGATTCAAACCAAGCCCATGCCCGGAAATGTCTGTGGCAGTGCCGCCGCGATGAAAGCGCTCGAAGACATGGACCTGAGCATGCCGCGCGATGGTCGGGCCCGTGTTGCCGATGGTCAGCACAATTTCTTTTCCATTTCTGTGTGCCTTCACGCGGATTAGGCCCTCCGGCCGATTGTACTTGCGCGCGTTCTCAAGAAGATTTTGCACAATCAAAGACGTGTATTGTTTTTCGCCGGCGACGCACAAGTCGGGCGGGATTTTTTTTTCGATTTTCAACTCAGGCAAATCGGGAAGTGCGCCGCCAAGATCATCGAGCCATTCCTCGATGAGTCGGCTGAGATTCACCGGCTGGGACTCCAGTTGAAGATGGCCCGCATCGATCCGCGCCAACAGGAGCAAATCCTCGATCACGCCGGTCAAGCGATGAGTCTGGTGTAGCAGCGCGGAGAGCTCCTCGTAGATTTCAGGTTTAAAATCATCGCGGGCCAGTAATCCCTCCAGACCGGCGCGCAGGACCGTGACTGGGCTTTTCAACTGATGAGAAGCGTCAGCTGAGTACCTTGTCGATCTTTGCAACTTCTTCCGCGTCGAGACGAGCGCGATGTCAGCGCGTCTGCGTTTTGCGCGATTCTTTTCCGAATCCAGCGCCAGCTTTTGAACTGGTATGGCGAAGCGAAGCGCCACGAAGTGGCTGGCCACAAATCCGCCGAGCAAGAGCAACATCCCCGCGCCACCAATTTGCCAGCGAAGCCGATGCAACTGCGTCATCGAATCGGCGAGCGGGTAAATGCAGACCTCGTACGCCGGCGGAAAAAGCGAACCGGGATTGAGTCGCCTGTAAAATAAGAGCTGCGGCGCAGCGTTTACCGTGACGAGAAAGTTGTTTTCCACAGAATTGGAATTCGTGACTCTTTTTGTGACGTCGCTGCCCAGCGCAGTTTGCCCGGTCTTTGAAAGCGATGGCAAATGCAAGCGGCCATTTGCCCAGATACCACTTTTCATTCCCGCACCGGCCCCTCTCCCGGCTACCTCGAATGGCTCGAAACCGACGACGAGAGCAGAAATCACATCGCCTGTTTCAGTCGAAAAAATCGGCGCGCCCACTACTTCATCAATAATCTCGTCCCCGGTATTAGTGCGTTCCCAAACATAACCAATTTGCTGGGTCTCTGGCAGTTTCTTGAACGCGAGTTGTGCTTCCGTCGCTGGGTGCAGTTCTCCGACGTCTGCTGGATTTGTCGGCGACAGAACCTTGCCGGTGCTATTCAGAAAACGATAGAATTTTGCGTGAAGAGAAGGGGCCGCTTGCTCCGGCGATGGCTCCCCGCCGCCCATTAAATCACGCAATTCATCCTTCGCGCTTGGATAAAGCAGATCGAGCGCATTGTCTTCCAGAGCCGCATGGATCCGCGGCTTTTCCGCCAGCACACGACAACGTTCCGCCAAGGCAGCATGACGTAGCTCCTGTACTTTATGCAGCCCCGAAAGCTCAGTTTGAAAATTTTGCTGCAAATCATGTGCGGCAGTCGCTGTCGCGTTGCGTTGTGCGAGATACAACGCAAGGATTGTGATTGCCGAAACCACCAGTACCATCGCCGTCGATAGCTTCCTGCGGAAACGTGTGATACTGCGCTGGTTTGCTTCGCTCAACGAGATCATGGGAAATCAACATGCGACGTCACGCCGCTCTTTAATTCCACCGGTTGCTCGCGCGTGGTCTTGCTGTCAACCCAGGCTTTAAGGGTGTAACGGCCGAAAGGAAGCCCGCTCAATCGAAATCTCCCGTCGGCCTCCGTCACAACAAAATACCGCGTGTCGAGAACAAGAATAAGCCCGCGCATGTGCTCATGAATGTCACAGCGAAGAGTCACCAGCCCTGGGATATTAAAAACCTCTGACGGGATAGGTCTCTCCTCCGGCCGATAACGGCCCAGATCGAACCGTTTCGCTGGTGAGTACGAAAAAATGCTGTGATACGTATCGTCGAGGTTGGGGAATTCCACTCTTGTGCCGACTTGCACTGGCAGAAGCGGCGGAACAAAAGCCAAGTCTCTTTGCGCGATCTGTTTCGTCGGCTGGGAACTCGGTTTTCGAAAGGAGCCATCGAGATAAACGACGGCCAGAGGCGGCTGCGTTGAGAGAACGCCACCACGTGTAACGATCTCGTAGCGCTGGGCGACGACCGGCGCCGGATGCGATTTCGCCAGTCCCACGCGTCCCTCGACGGTCGCTTGCGCCAGAACTGAAATCGGAAGCAGCGCGGCGACTGTAGTAAACCCTGCAAGTCTGCGCATCGTGATGATGAAGATAAGATGGTAACCCATCCCGTTCAGCGATGTTGCGCATCTTCTGCTCGAGATGCGAGAGTTTCGAGAAATCGTTTAAATAGAAAGGAGAAAGAAATGGCGTTGGAGTTGAAAAGAGCATGCGAAAAATGCGGAGCGATGCTTACACCGGGCGGAGTAGCATACATTTGCAGTTACGAATGCACATATTGCGCGAGTTGCGCTAAGCAAATGAGCGCCGTTTGTCCAAACTGCGGAGGTGAACTTGTGCGACGGCCGCGCCGCGAAGAGCCGTCTAGTTCCGGCGTCGTCGCTGGCGCTTGATTTGATAAGTGAGAAAACATTCCTCGCCGACAACGTGCATGTCGATCAGAGCGCAATCCACACTTGCGGGCAAAAATTCCTTGCTGAGCCCCGTCAAGGTAGGTGCGCTCGCTCCCCCAAACATGGACGGAGCGATCGTGAGATTAAGTTGATCGACCAGGCCGCGCTCCAGCAATGATCGAAACAAAGTCGGGCCGCCTTCGCACGCGATCGTGTGAATCTTGTAATTATCAAGCAGGGTGTACAGCAGGACGGCAAGATCGACATGTTCTCCATTGCTTAAATGGAGCACTGCCTTTTCTGCCAGGGTTTGCTGATATTTCCGCGGCATTCGCCTGGTGGAAAAAATAACGATTGGAGAAATGTTGGACTGAAAAATTTTCAAGCGATTGTCGATCTTTCCTTTGTCGGAGACGATGACGCGAATCGGCGCGGGTGTTTGTCCGCGTTTTCTTCGCGCCTTCTGTAATTCAAGAGGGACGCCCAGCCGCACGTTGTCACGCTTTAAACTCGTGTGGCCGATCAGGACAGCATCAGCCAACGCGCGCTGACGAAACAAATGCAGTTTGTCTTCGCGCGAGGTGAAATCAACTGGCGTGAAATTTCGAGTCGTGGTCTTTCCATCCACCGTCATCGCGAAGGTAGCGACAACGAAGGGACGCTGACGTTTTTGTTTCACAAACTTTAGGCCAACGAAGTCCCTCCCACATTATTCCGCTTCGCTGATCCCATGCTCGAGAACGGCGATCTCTTTTTCCATCTCGCGCAATTTCACATGCGCGACTGCCACGCTTGGTTTGTAAAAGAAGTAAACGATGGCTCCGGGCAGGCAGCAGATCAAAATGATGAGAAAACTGAGCGAGCCAATGAGAATCGCCGTGGCTTCTGGCACCCCGCAAAGACCATGCAGCATGATTTGGAAAATCTTTTCCCGAAGACCGATTCCGGCGAAGCTGATTGGCAGCGCCGAGATGGTACGCTCGATCGGCATGACGGCAAAGAAATTGACCAGAGGCACGGCAGCGCCCAGGGCGTAAGCGGCGCATAGGAACGTGGCGAACGTGGCGAGATGTGCAACGAGCGATGCACCGAATGCTACGAGCGTCGCGCGCCAATGCCGCGCGTAAAGATGATAGGCGGCTGAGATTTCGATCAATTTTTCGCGGCCGGGAAATTTCTCCGGCAACGAATGGAACAGATTAAATCCGCTGATTACAAAAGTGGAAAGCAGCGCCAGGATCGACGCGCCGAGCACAACGAGCAGCACCCATAGCAAATTTCGCGTCTCAGTGGTTTGCGAGAGGAAATCATAACGCAAACCGATGAGCGTTCCGGTGATGGCAACCAATGCGACCAGGCCGATAAAGCGGTCGAACACGACCGCGAGCAATGCGCCTGCCTTCTTATCGGGTGTTTCCTTGAGCAGATAATAACTTTTAATAATGTCGCCGCCAGTTCCTCCCGGCAGAAACTGGTTGTAAAACATGCCGATCAAGAACAAAGCTAACAGGCGCGGCAGAGTTAGATGAATTTTTTGAACCTTTAGCAGAACATACCAGCGAAACGCAGCGGCAATTTCGACGACGCCGTATGCCAGGATGGCGATTACAACCCAGTGATATTGGGCGTCCCGAATCGCCTCAGCCATCTGGGCGCGCCTGTTGGGATCATGATAAACCCAGTAGAGCACCGCGATCGTGACGGCGAGCTGGAAAATCGTGACCAGGATTTTTTTCATTCGCCGAAGCGTTGCTTCCAAACTTGGACTGACTGCCGAATTTTATCGGCTGTTATGCGCGGGCTCATCTCCCAGACAAATAAGCAGTTTGCGGGAAGGAGCGGAACAAGTTTCTCAAGATCGACATCCCCGGCGAAAGGCGGTTGATGATCTTGCGCAGGCCAGATGCAGTCTTGCACGTGGCAGCCGAACGTGCGGGGACCGATCGCGCCCAACCACTCGGCATGATCGAGAAATGCAAGATTCTCTTTGATTTGGACGTGCCCGAAATCATGCCAGTAGCCGATCTGAGGCGAATTCATTTCATCGAGCAACGCCGGAAATTCACGCTCCGTTGGGATTTCTTCATATCCGCGCCTGCTCTCGACTCCCAGCCGGATGTTCTTCAAAGCGGCACGCTCAATGATGCGGCGCAGGCAATCTTTCACTCGCTGTAGATAATTGGGCCCAATTTTCTCACGTTTTTGCACGGCTTTTACTTTTAGATCAACATATTTGCGCGACAGGTATTTCCCGGTTTTCGCCAAGTCGATCAACGGATCGGTGATGGGTTGCATATTCACCTCGCCCAAGTGCAATACCACAAAGGGCGCGCCTAACCGCTCCGCGAAATCAATTGTCTGAAATGTTTGCCTGACCGCGCGCTCACGTTCCTCTGGATACGCAGCGGAAAATCTGAAGCAATCGGGCGAGGCCACCATTACTTCAACCGGAAGCGGACAAAAATTATGCAGGCTGCTGAAGCGGATTTCACCCGCATCAAACATTTTTTGAATCCCCGGGATGAGCGAGATACGGATGCCGTGTCCCAGCTCAATCAAATCGAATCCGAGCTCGCCTTTGATTTCGCGCAGCATTTCATCGCCGGCCGTGTGGCGTCCGGAGTTCCAACAGGTGGAAAAGGCAATCATTGGCCTGACGAGCGCTTACGCCACCGACGTGAGTTCCGGCTCAGGCGCAGGCGAAATCGGACGGTCACAAACATGGCGGCCGGCGAGGCTCAAGACGGAAAAGGCGGCAACTCCGTAAATCACCGACGCCACTGCGAGCGCAGTGCGCATTCCCACCAAATCGGAAAAACCGGTCACGACGAGCCCGGCAATCGGCATCAAACCAAAGAAACTCAGCCCAAAAACCGCGGAAACCCGTCCGCGCAACTCAGAAGGCGCGTGCTCCTGAACGATCGTGTTCGCCAGACCAAAGTTCATCGATAGCGCGATTGCCAGAATTCCCATGGAAAAAGCGGTGAGCAGAAAGCTGTGCGAGCGCGACATCAAGAATACTCCGAGCGCGATGGCCAGCACATTTCCGCTCATGAACTTTAATCGCGCCCCTCGCGCGATCGTCAGCAGGCCGAGCGAACCGGAGAATGCACCGGTTCCCGAAACTGCCATCAACCAGCCGAGTTCACGCGGACCGAGCTGCAAAATGTTGCGCACATAAAGCGGCAGCATTACCGAGATCGTAGGGAAAACGAAAATGGTTGTCAGCGCGATGAGTGCGATCATGGACAGAATAGTTCGGTGCGATCGGACATAACGAAAACCTTCGAGGATACCACTGCGCCGTTGTTCCTCCTCTTCGGCGCTTCCCTTGACCCGCGGTGGCAAGGAAATCAACGCCACGATCAGCGCGAAGAATGAAACTGCGTTCGCGAAAAATGCCGAGGCCGCGCCCCACCAGCCGACAAATAAACCGGCGAGCGATGGTCCCAGCAATCGAAACGCCGAGCAGCGCCGCGAAAATGAGGATGTGCCAGATGTGAATGCGGTTGGTGAGAACCAGCCAGCCCAGACCAATCGCAAGCAAAATCTGAGCAATCTGTGTCGCAATCAAAATTTTTCGCTTATCGAATCGATCCGCCGCCGAGCCTCCGATCATGGTAAGGGCAAGAGTTGGAAGACCGGCTGCGAAATTGACCATGCCCAAAAGAATCGCCTTGTTCGTGAGTGTGCTCATGACCCAACCTTGTGCCATCACCTGCATCCACGTGCCGGTGTCAGAGATTGCCGAGCCGATGATGTAACGGCGGAAAGCGCCCGGCCGCAAAAGCGCCAGCGCTTTATATCCAATCCATTTTTCTTCTCCGCTCATTGTAAAGACTCATACGAGGGGAACGACAAAGCTGCAATTAGCGGCGGATATTTGCTGGCGCGATCTGTTTGCCAGGGACCGCATTTGATGCAGGCCGAGCGATAGCTGATGGTGACGTATGCGCATCGACAAGTTCACGCAGAAAATGCAGGAGGGGCTCCAGGCTGCGCAGGATCTCGCTTCGCAATCCAATCACCAGGAAATTGCGAATGAGCATTTTCTCTCGGCGTTGCTCGATCAAACAGACGGGATAACGCGACCGCTGCTTGAGAAGATCGGAGTTGACGCAAACCAATTGCGCAACGGTTTGCGTTCCGAGCTGGAGCGTCGCCCGAAAGTTCATGGCGCTGCTGTCGATCTTCGGCTCGCGAATGAACTGCGCAGCGTGCTCGACGGCGCCGACAAGGAGATGTCGAAATTAAAGGACGAATTCACGAGCGCTGAGCATTACCTGCTCGCGCTCACCGCCGCAAATGTGCCAGCTGCGAAATTGCTGAAAGATCTCGGCGTTACCCACGACAAGGTTATGCAAGCCCTGCAACAAGTGCGTGGTTCGCAGCGGGTGACCGATCAAAATCCTGAAGGCAAATATCAGGCGCTGGAAAAATACGGACGTGATCTGACCGCACTCGCGCGCCGCGGGAAAATCGATCCGGTCATCGGACGCGACAACGAAATCCGACGTATCATGCAGGTGCTCTCGCGCCGCACAAAAAATAATCCGGTGCTGATTGGGGATCCTGGCGTTGGCAAAACCGCCATCGTGGAAGGGCTTGCGCGACGGATCATCAGCGGCGATGTCCCCGAGTCGCTCAAGAACAAACGGATCATCGCGATGGATATCGGCGCAATGATCGCGGGCGCAAAGTTCCGAGGCGAATTCGAGGATCGGCTAAAAGCGTTCTTGAAAGAAGTGACCGATTCGCAAGGCCAGGTCATTTTGTTCATCGACGAGTTGCACACCATTGTGGGTGCCGGCGCGGCGGAAGGATCAGTTGATGCATCGAACATGCTCAAACCGATGTTGGCCCGGGGCGAGTTGCGCACGATCGGCGCAACCACGCTCGATGAATACCGCAAGTACATCGAGAAAGACGCTGCCCTCGAACGCCGGTTTCAACCCGTGCTCGTTGATGAGCCGAGCGTGGAAGACACGATCGCGATTCTGCGCGGATTGAAAGAGCGCTACGAAGTGCATCACGGCGTTCGCATCACTGATGCGGCGCTGGTCGCGGCAGCAGTTTTGTCCCATCGCTACATCAGCGATCGCTTTTTGCCGGATAAAGCAATCGACCTTGTCGATGAAGCGGCGTCGCGTTTGAAGATAGAGCTCGATTCCATGCCGACCGAAATTGACATGATCGAGCGCGAAATCATGCAGCACGAAATGGAGCGGCAGGCGCTCAAAAAAGAAAAAGATCCAGCGAGCAAAGAGCGCCTGAAAAAGCTCGAGAAAGAATTAGCCGAATTGAAAGAAAAATCTTCTGCGCTCAAAGCAGAATGGCAGAAGGAAAAGGCCGTTCTCGAAGAACAACGGAAATGGAAAGAAGAGCTGGATCGGCTCCGCACCGAACTGGAGCGCGCCCAGCGTCGCGGCGAACTGGCAAAGGCGAGCGAAATCCAATATGGCCGCATACCGGAGCTGGAAAAAAAACTGGCCGCTGCGACAGCAAAAACGGCAAAAGATCGACAATCAACGTTGCTTCGCGAAGAAGTGACCGAGGAAGACATCGCCGAAGTTGTTTCGAACTGGACGCATATTCCAGTCTCACGATTGCAGGAGGGCGAGCGCGAAAAGCTGGTCAAACTCGAGAAGCATTTGCATCTGCGCGTTGTCGGACAAGACGAGGCCGTCAAAGCCGTGGCCAACGCTGTGCGCCGCGCACGGGCGGGTTTGCAGGATCCGAACCGGCCACTCGGTTCTTTTCTTTTTCTTGGCCCGACTGGGGTCGGCAAAACCGAGCTGTCCCGTGCACTCGCCGAGTTTCTGTTCGACGACGAAAACGCCATGATCAGAATCGACATGAGCGAGTACATGGAGAAACACACCGTTGCGCGTTTGATCGGCGCGCCGCCCGGATACGTCGGCTACGAAGAAGGCGGACAACTTTCCGAAGCTGTTCGGCGCAAGCCGTATTCGGTCGTGCTCTTCGACGAAATCGAAAAAGCGCATCCGGACGTTTTCAACGTATTGCTGCAAGTGCTCGATGACGGTCGGATCACGGACGGGCAGGGGAGAACGGTCGATTTTAAGAACACGGTCATCATTATGACCTCCAACATCGGTTCGCAGTACATTACTGAGGAAGAATCGAAAGAAGCGCGTTCCCGTCTGGTGACAGATGCGTTGCGCGCGCATTTTCGGCCGGAATTTCTCAACCGCGTTGATGAGATCATCATTTTCGATCGCCTGACCGAAGGCGACCTGAAAAAGATCGTCGAAATTCAGCTTCACCGCTTGTCAAAACGCCTCGAGCAACAAAAGATCACGCTCAAGCTGTCCGATTCAGCCAAGGAACTGCTCGCGCGCGAAGGATATGACCCGGTTTACGGCGCGCGCCCCCTCCGGCGCACGATCCAAAAAGAAATTCTCGACCCCCTCAGCATCGACATTCTCGAAGGCAAAGTCCGCGAAGGCCAGACCATCCAGGTGGACGCAAAAAACGGCGCGCTTACCTTCAACATGCGTTAGACTTTTCCATGCTCCCGAGGAGCACTTGACGCGCAGATCGAGGGGGGATGTCTGGCGAGGAGAGGCCTGAGTAAGCTCTCAGTGTCGATTTGCCTGTGGCGGAAGATTGCCAGCGGTGATCCGGTCTCGAGCACCGCTTTCATCCAGCAATCCCTCTGGATGAATATTCCCGCGCAGATCGTTTTCTTTGATGACGACGTGGTCAGTGGCCCTCGCCGCAAATCTGGGGTCTGGCCGCATCGGGAGGCTGGTGAGAATAATTCCCCATGTTTGCGTTTTGCTTGGCTGATCATCGAAGCAGCGATTCCCGGAAATCTCTACATTTGCGGCGCCATACACGACGTAAATCCCAGCTCTAGCCTGCGGCTTATTCTTATCAGCAAGGTAGCGGCCAGAATTTGAGATGGTGTTCGCCCTGATTACTGCCCGGACCGCGTTATGTCCTACTCCGATGCCAGCAGTTCCATGGTTCCGAATTGTATTGTTCTCCACTGTGAAGGTGCCGCCACCCATTTCAATTCCGCCTGACTTGATATTGCAACCGTCTACGATTGTATTGTTGGTAATGGTGGCGACGGTATTTGTGGTAAATGCATTTCCGATATCCATCTGACCACCGCCGCCGCCAGCGACGCAATGGTTCCTGCTTAAATGATTATACTCGATCTTCACCGGGCCGCCTGTGCAATAAATGCCGCTCCCCGTAACTTCATTGTGGTCGATTATGAGAGGATCGCTCGTGGGCAGCGGTCGTTTCCCTGCATCATGCCAGATAGCCATGCTGCCCAGAGGAAGATCTTGATTACCACTCACGACGCAGTGACTAATGTGACAACCGAAAGCAAGCGCAGGGACTGCTACGCCGATCTGAGTGAAGTTTTTCACTTCAATTGTATCAGCCACATCGCCGGGCCGGTTTAAGAAAATCACTCTTGCCGTGCCGTTGCCATCGAGTGTCAGACCAGTGATCGTGCTGTTCATGCCATCCACGTTCACCATAATCCCGTCAAATTGCGGATCCCGGATCAACACCGTCTTACCAATCCCAGCGCCGCGAATCGTGATTCCTGGCTTCGAAATCCTCCAGGTGCTGCCAATCGTATAAGTGCCTTCGGCTAAATCGAGGACGGGGCCATCTGGTGGAAGATCTGAAAGCGCTTTGGCAAGCGCGGGCACCGAATCGTTTGTAATCGCATAACATCCGGGACCGCATGACACCACAAATGTGACCGCGAGAGCGATGGAGACAGTCAGGCGCATACTCTCTTGTGAAACTAACTGACTTTAGTCGTGCACAACGCCGTGCATCCCACGGACGACGATTGACTCAGTGCCTTGTTACGGTTGCACGTTCGCGGTAGCAACCGCCAAGGTGTCAGCAGACGTGAGAGGTTTTCCATCAGAAACGTCCTGAAGGTAGAATTTCTGGCCATTTTGGACCCACTTACCTGTGGTTCCTGAGAACGTGCCCGAACTAAAACTGTAAAGCAGATTTCCTGACGGAGAGTCGACGCGCACTTGAACTGCCGTGGTCCCGTAGGCCGTCGAGGTGATCGTCGCGACACCCAAACCCGAACCATCGGTCACAATAATCGGATTCGGACTGATGGAGATTTTGCCACCGATCATTGTGACCTTGGCGATCGTATTAGCGGCAGTTAAAGGCAAGCCGTTGGAGGTATTTTGAAGGTAAAATGTCATCCCCGGCGCTGCCCAGTGGCCGGTTGACACCGAGAAACTGCCCGGACCGCTTCCGATGAGCTTGTTGCCATTGGGAGCATTGATGTGGATTTCAACGCTGCTAGTTCCGTAGCTTGTCCAGGAGAGGATTGTTGCTCCAAGTCCGCGCCAATCGGTGATCAGCGGATTCGGGTCGGCCGTGATCGAACCAGTGGGGGCGGAGGTCACGTGCAAAGTCACCGAATCAAGGGTAAAGGTCGAAGTAAGAGGCTGGCCGCCACTCACGTCCTGCAAGAAGAGCTTGGTGCCTTCCTGCACCCAGTTTCCCGTAGGCAACGAAAAGCTGCCGGCCGCAGTTCGGGCAAAGAGCAGCCCAGAGGGTGAATCCCGGTGCACCTCTACTGCCACAGTTTGTGCGCTTGACCAAAAGACATTGGTCACACCTGTGGTACTGCCAGCGGCTAATTGCACGGGGTTGGGGTTCGCACTGATTGTGCCAAAGCCGGGTCTCTTCCAGAAATTAGCGACGTAGCTAGTGGAAGTCGGTGGCGCTGAGATATTGTGAAAGCGTGCGCCGCCATCTGACCAGGAATAGAAGTCGTACGTCAGGCCGTTTAACACCTGTGGAGTATCAACCCCAATGTTGCGCGTCAGATTTACGACGCTCCAAAATGGATAAGGGACATTCTTCGGCAAGCCGTCTAGCCGGATCTTTAGCGGCACGTTCGTTGCCAGGAATACTGCGGGGCTGGTTGTAACGGACAATTGGGAATGTTGGAGAAATATGTCCCTAAAGGTCGTCTGC
>QHOD01000316.1 GCA_003218615.1 Verrucomicrobiota bacterium | reverse complement strand
TACTTCATTTTTTCATTGCCCCGCCGCATCTGCTGTCACCAGTAGGGCAATCACCTTGTCGTCATGAGGGTTGCTAAGGTTTCGTCCGATAGAAGAATCGGTGACTGCACTGATTGTGCGTTGGCCCGAAGCGTGACGGTTGATTCTGAAGGCCGACGTAACACTAGCGAGGAGCACACCATCGAAGTGAGAATAGTTAAGCGCATCCGCGGCCAACCCGCTGGCCGATTTAGGAAGTACAACTAGATGAGAAAGTTCGCGGCTAGGTTTGTAAACGCTCCACAGCAGATTCGGCGCAGCAGCAACACGGTCGCGTACCTACAATATTTACAAAAATGCCTCTAATTCACTGCTACGAGTGCGGCAAAGAAATCAGCTCATTAGCAATGGCTTGTCCTTCGTGCGGAGCTCCACCACGATCTACCATAGTTCCGCCACCGGTACCGCCGCGAGTTCGCCCAGTCTCGCGGGCAAAACAGATTTTTTTGGGAACACTCGCGGTGTTAACGGGCCTGGTGCTTGTCTTGGTGATTCGGGGCGTGACACGTGAGCCGAACACTCCGTCAGTAGCGGCGTCGCCAACGCCCGCGACTGCGGAATCGGCTACGAGGAGCTCGCCGCCGCCTGTCGAAATGGTCTTGAAAAGTTCCGCAAGCCCTGCCGCCGCGAAGACTCCGACTGCGGAATCGGCTACGGCGAGTCCGCCGCCCATCGAAGCGGCTGCGGAAAGTTCAACAACTCCTGCCGCCGCGCAGACTCCGACCACGGAATCGGCTACGACAAGTTTGCAGCCTGTCGAAACGGCCTCGAAAAGTTCACCAACTCCTACCACCGAGACTGCGTACGCTTCCGATGCATCTGTGACGGCTGCAACGTCGCCTCAGGCCACATACCGCGTTGCCGGCGTCGCCCAAGGCGATTATCTGAATGTCCGCGGGGGAGCCGGCTCGGATTATCAGGTGGTTACGAAGCTTGAACCCGACATGGGCGGCATACTACTCGGCACCAAGCGCGTCACGAGCGGCGCGACAACGTGGCAGGAGATAACCGTTCATGGACAGACTGGGTGGGTAAATGCGGCCTACATTGCTCTCGAACCGCAATCGCCTACGTCGCCGACGCAGTCGCCAGCGGAATCGTCGACAGCACCGTGAGTTCAATGAATCAGTGACGCGCTCCCATTCGGTCGGCTGCAACCAACGCACGCTTACGAAATCCGCCCGCGTAAGATCATCGCGGCGTCGATCTGATTTCCGATGCGCTGCCTTTCGGTGCCCTCTGGTATGGCGAGCCGGACGCAATCAGTAACGCAATCGGCTACGCCAAGTTTTTCAGCCGCTCACACAATGCCGTGATCCGCGTTTACGATGAAACGGCAACGTGATCGAAACGCGCGAGCACGGGTCAGGGAGGGATACTCACCCTGACGTCCATGAAGTCCTTGCCGTACACGGCGGGTCTACGGACTTTCTCGACACTCTTTCCGCTTAGATCGAAGTTGAGCTGTGTGGGTTTATCCAACTGTGTCTTGGCGTCGAGGATCGATGCTTTGACTTGCCCATTGATAACGAGCATGACTTTATAGGTGCCAACTGGCAGGCCATGGGTAACATAATGGCCGCTGGCATCAGTCTTAAGAATTTTGGAGAAATTTTTCGCTTCAATCCGAACATCGGCACCTTTAATTGGGCCGGTGGCGTCTTTAGCAACGCCTTCAAGAACCGACGTGCCAGCAAACACGCTGAACGTCACAAGGAACACGCCGACCAAGCTAAGAATGAGTGATTTCGGAAGCATAATTCCCAAAGCCTTAACCTCTTGAGTTGAGACAGCACAGGCGGCCGGGCCGTTCGGAAATTTTTACGAAAAATCCTTGTCTGGCTTTACCCTACCCCGGATTCAGATCTTTCTTTAAGGAGAGCGCGTTTTGAGAAAGTCTCGCCAGCTTGTCGACGCGCAGAGTCTTTATACGCAGCGGAATGGAAGCCGCGAATCCGAATCTCCAGGTTTCAAGTGCTCTCGCGGCAGAAGGCGCTGTTCCAGGCAGCGTTTGTGAAACTCGCGCAAGCCTGCTTTTTCCTCTTGTCCAAAGCCGAATCGCAAGTTTTCCCGGTAATAA
>QHOD01000315.1 GCA_003218615.1 Verrucomicrobiota bacterium | reverse complement strand
AATGAGACGCGAAGCATTTGGTGGCAGATAAAGCATGTCGCCCTGGCCGAGCAAACGATCCGCGCCGTTTTCATCGAGAATCACCCGGCTGTCGATCTTGGAAGCGACTTGGAACGCGATCCGGCTGGGAATATTTGCCTTGATCACTCCGGTAACAACATCCGCGCGCGGCGTTTGCGTCGCGACGATCAAATGAATGCCGGCCGCGCGAGCCATTTGCGTGATGCGCGCGATCGCCGTCTCAACATCAGCTGGCGCGGTCTGCATTAAATCGGCCAGTTCATCGATGATAACGACGATATACGGAATTTTGTCCGGGATTGGGATTTCATTATCCCGCGGGACATTGATTGTAGCATCCGCTGCCCCAGCGGACTGACGCGAATTATCCGGAGAGACACCGGACTCTACAGCATCAGCATCCAGTTCCTTCTGCGTCTTTTTCTTTGGACGAGAATTGAATCCGACAATGTTGCGCACGCCAACGCGGGCGAAAATTTTGTAACGGCGTTCCATCTCATCAATCAACCAGCGCAAGGCGAGCAGCACTTTCTTTGGATCGGTCACAATTGGGAAAGCGAGATGTGGCAATGCATTGTAAAACTGCATCTCCACGACCTTGGGGTCGATTATGATGAAGCGCAGCTCTTCCGGCGTAAATCGGAAGAGCATACTGGCGATCAGGGCGTTGATACAGACGCTCTTACCGCTTCCGGTGGTGCCGGCCACGAGCAAATGCGGCATTTGTGCCAAGTCGGTGATGATCGCCTTACCGTAAACGTCTTTGCCGAGCGCGAGCGGAATTTTTGCGTGTCCCTTCGCCTCGTCCCAATCGGGTGATTGCAAAAGCTCGCGCAGTTTTACCGTTACTTTTCGAGAGTTCGCGAGCTCGATTCCTACCGTGTCTTTTCCCGGGATGGGCGCGAGGATATTAATTCGCTCGGCGCGCGTCGCACGCGCAAGGTCGCGTTCCAAGCTCACGATTTTGTCCACCCGAACACCTTTCGCGGGATAGACCTCATATCGGGTGATGGTAGGCCCTTTTGTGATATCGCCCGGCGCCACTGCAATGCCGAACTGTGCCAGCGTGTCGATCAAAACTTGCTGGACATGCTCCAGCTCCGAGGGATCCGCTGCCGCACGTCCTTCCAGATTATGCTCATCCAGCAGGTCCACGCCAGGCAGTATGTAGTTTTCCGATTTCCATGTCTGGCTCGACAGACTCGGCGCGGGCTTCACGTTGTCTTCCAAAGCGCGCAGTTCGGCAAGCGACGGTTTTCGACGAGTCACAATCTGCTCAGCCGGCAGCGCGGTGGTATCGACCACTTTCGGTTTTGGACGATTGGCGAGTTCATCTGGCGAAATCGTCGAACCAGCCTGTTCCGGCACCACTATGCCCTTCTTTCTTAGCTCCTTTTCATAAACTCGCCGCTGCTTCGCCAGTTGCTTCTCGCTGATTTCCAGTTTTTCTTTGAGATTCGCTTTTTGGAGTCTGCGACGCAATCGCCATTCGCGCAGTCGTAAGCTCGCGCGTCTCGTGGCAGCCACCGTTTCGCGAATCAGATAGATCGGACGCAGCCCAGTGACCAAAATCAGCGTCGTCGCATAAATTCCTACAAGCAGAATGAGCGACCCGACCGGACCAAGTGCGTTGCGGAATATACCGTGGTCTTCATCGGCGAAGCGATAGCCGATCCAACCGCCCGGCCCTTGAATATTGAAGGCGCCACGCCAGCCGCGCAAATGATACGGCTGCACGTGCAGCAGGCAGGCGCCCGATACGATGAAGAGAATGATCCAGGGCAGCCGTCGCGTCACGCTCAGGCTGGGATGGAACAGTTTCGCTGCACCGAATCCGAGCAGAATGGCTGTCAGTAAATACGAAGCCGCCCCGATTAGCTGGTAGCAAAGTCCAGCGATGATCGCGCCCACCGGCCCGATGAAATTTTGCGCGGGATGGTTCGCTGGCGAAATGTGGCTGAACCAGACCCAGGATGGCACATCCCTCGGCGTGTAGGAAATCAGCGCGAAAAAGAGCAGTGTGCCAACGAAAAGCAGAACGAGAGCGAACACTTCGTTCCAAGCATTATGTCTGTCCGTGCGGGCCACCGCGTCTGATAGTAATCCTCTGCGTGCGTCTTTCAATCATTTGTAGAGCCGCCTCGCCGATGGGTTGGCCGTGACCGCGGTCTGAAATGGGAGGAGTTAGGGTGCGCTTTAGTCTTGCGCGAGGCAAGGATCGACACTTACTGTGCCAGCGCGTCATGGCTTTTCTCTTTCGTCAGATAGTCATCGCGGCTGGCATCGGCACGCTGCTCTTTTGTAATTCCTGCGAAAAACATCCTCTCGGCCAGATGCCAGAAGTTCAGAGAGAACAAGTCGATCCGGCAACGAAAGTCCGGTCCCGGGAGAGCGAAACCCAGTCCGAAAAACCTTTGGCGTCGGCGACGCCGGCCGAATTTTTCCCAGCGAAGCCAGCTCCTTGATCAAAGCTACCATTATGGCCAAACACAAATACGCAACCTCGCCCCCAAACTTAACGGGAATGCCGCCGGGTGTGCCGTACATCATCGGCAACGAAGCGGCCGAGCGTTTCTCCTATTACGGCATGAAATCGGTGCTGACCGTCTTCATGGCGCATTTCATCTTGAATCAGTCTGGTGTGCTGGCGCCGATGAGTCCGAACGAGGCGTACATGTACACGCATTATTTTGTTTTCGGCGTCTATTTCCTTCCGATTTTCGGCGCAATTATTGCAGACGGTTGGATCGGCAAGTATTGGACCATTCTGTCGCTTTCGATCGTTTACTGCTTAGGCAATCTCACACTCGCGTGCATGGCGACTTCGTGGGGAATCGCCGTCGGACAACGGACAATGCTCGCAATGGGATTGTTCCTAATTTGCTTGGGCGCGGGCGGTATTAAACCATGCGTATCGGCCAACGTCGGCGACCAGTTCGGTGAATCGAACAAACATCTGCTCTCAAAAATGTTTGGCTGGTTTTATTTTTCAATTAATGCTGGCTCTTTCATTTCTTCGCTTCTTTGTCCCTGGCTTCTCGGCAATCCGAAGTACGGACCGGGATGGGCATTTGGAATCCCTGGTATCGCGATGTTGGTCGCGACTTTGTTTTTCTGGGGCGGTCGCAAGAAAATGGTCCACGTGCCTCCGGCTGGACTTGGTTATCTGCGCGAAACATTTAGCAAAGAAGGTCTCATCACCCTGGCCCGCATCGCGATGGTTTACGTTTTCATCTTAGTCTTCTGGGCGCTCTGGGGAATGAGCAACGGCGCCGAATGGACGTTGCAAGCCGAAAAAATGGATCTGCACGTCTCCTGGCTGCCATGGGTCAACATTAGCTTTTCGCCATTTCACGTTTCAGCGGGATGGGGTTTGGATTTGCTGGCCGCGCAGGTGCAAACCGCAAACCCTATTTTGATCCTGATTTTTATCCCGTTGGTGAATTATGTGATCTACCCGCTGATTAACTCTGTCTTCCCGCTTACGCCGTTGCGAAAAATCGGAATAGGCCTTTTTATTACCGCCCTCTCTTTTGTGGTTATCGTCTGGGTCCAGGGGCAGATCGATGCAGGGTTAAGACCGCACGTCAATTCGCAGTTCCTGGCCTACGTCGTTCTCACGCTCGGTGAAGCGATGGTGTCGATCACTGGTTTGGAATTTTCCTACACCCAAGCACCGAACACGATGAAGAGTTCTGTGATGGCGCTGTGGCTTCTCACCGTCGCCTCAGGCGAACTCTTCGTCGGCCTCGTCAATAAATGGATCTTGGGCGCAGGCGGCGCGCACAAGATCAGCGACTATCAGTACTTTACTTTCTTCACCTGGTTGATGTTCGCGACGGCTGTCGTCTTTACTGTCGTCGCCTGCTTTTACAGGGGCCGCACTTATCTCCAAACACAGCAGCCCACGCTGGATGAAATCGCGACCGAGCCGATTCTTCATGGCGGCACACCGAGCTGAGACCGGATGAAATTCGTCATTACAGCTGGGCTCGTATTGTCGTTGTCGATGTTAAACGCAGCGGGCGCTGCGCAGGACGACGAATTTCAAAAAATTGCTCACGATTACATTGAGCAATATTTGCGGGCCAATCCTGAGGATGCGACCGAGCTCGGTGACCATCGATTTGACGGCCAGCTAACCGATTACTCGTCGGATGCACAGGCCAAAGACCTCGCAACTCAAAAAGAATTTCGCGACAAGCTGAACGCCATCGACGGATCGCAGCTCACCGGTGCGAACAACGTCGATTTTCGCATTCTGAAGGAAAACATCGATTACAAAATCTTCCAAGATGAAGAGCTGAAAGAACCCGAATGGAACCCGCTGGTTTACATGCAGAGCCTCGCCAACAGCCTTTATCTCTTGGTTGCGCGAGATTTCGCACCGGCCGAAAAACGGATTCCGAACTTGCGCCAGCGCATGGAAGCGATACCACGCGTGATCGCTCAGGCAAAAGCCAATCTACAGCATCCGCCGCGGGTTCACACCGAGACAGCGATCGAGCAGACGCAGGGCGCAATCAGTCTCGTGCGTGAAGGATTGGCGCCTCTGCTCGGCCAGTCGCCGCGAATGAAGAAGGACCTCACGCCGTTACAGGAAAAAACCGCAGCCGCGATGGAGGATTACAAGAAATGGCTCCAGAGCGATCTGTTGCCGCGCTCAGACGGCGACTTCCGCCTTGGCGCGCTGAAGTACCGAAAGAAGCTGCGTTTCGCCCTCGCGTCGGACCTGCCAATGGAAGAAATCATGAAACGGGCGAAGGCCGATTTGGAACAGACGCAGACCACCATCTACGAAACAGCGCTGCCGCTCTACAGAAAATATTTTCCGAACGCCGACGATAAAACGCTGGCGGATAAACATAAGGTCACTGCCGCGGTGCTCGGGAAACTGGCCGAGCAACATTCCGACGACGCTACCGTCGTCGATTACGCGAAAAAGATTGTCACGGAAGCGACTGATTTCGTAAAGGAACACGATTTGGTCGCCATCCCGAACGTGCCGCTGGATGTGATCGCGATGCCCGAGTTCAAGCGCGGCGTCGCTATCGCCTACTGCGACGCGCCGGGCCCGCTCGATAAAACCGGCAGAACATTTTTCGCCGTCGCGCCGACGCCCAAGGACTGGTCAAAAGAACGCAGGGAATCATTCTTCCGCGAGTACAACAATTACATGATTCGCGATTTGACCGTGCATGAGGCTATGCCGGGACATTTCCTGCAACTGGCTCGGGCCAACGAATTCCACGCGCCCACTTTGGTGCGCGCGATTTTTCAGAGCGGCACATTCGTCGAGGGTTGGGCCGTTTATTGTGAACAGGTGATGGCGGAACAGGGTTATGGCGGTCCCGAGGTGAAAATGCAGCAGCTGAAGATGCGGCTGCGCGCCATCTGCAATGCCGTTCTCGACCAAAGCATTCACGCTGGAAATATGAGCGAGCAACAGGCGATGGATTTGATGATGAAAGAAGGTTACCAGCAGGAAGGCGAAGCGGTCGCAAAATGGAAACGGGCCCG
>QHOD01000314.1 GCA_003218615.1 Verrucomicrobiota bacterium | reverse complement strand
ACTGCAGGCAGGAGGCGAGGCACTGCATGACTGTATCATTTCTGATACATCTGCCAAGCACAATCTGCGCCGTGCGGCAACGCTGTCGAGGATGTCGATCTTCGGTGGCGTCTAACAGGACGGGCAGGGTTGTTTTGATTTTGGCGGCGAGGTGTCGCGACCTAGAAAGTAAGAAGTAGGAATTAGAAATTGGGAAAAAGCGAAGCGCTACGGCGCGGCAGTTGGCGGAGGCGTAGCTGGTCTGGCTCGGCTCCGGACAAGATCGAACACGAGCAGACCAGCCGCGAGCGCGGCGACCACAATAATGAAGGCGGCAAACTTCCGCGGGCTCCACGACGGGAGCACCGCGTCCGTCGGGACGTTCTTGGTGCGTTTCATTCCCTCCGGAGTCGCTTCAAAAGCCCAGGAAATATAAAGCACTACCACAAAACCCAGGGCGAGAATCACGATGACCGCTTTGACCGCCGAGGGTCGTTCTTCATGGCCAAAAAGCAAAAGCGATACGGCCTCAACCATCAGCCATGCGAGCACCGCGTACGCGGCAGCAACTTTGTAAACATTGCGTCGCCTGAGTTCAGTGAAGAAGCTCTTCGCATCCATCAGATGGTTTTTGCCACACGCTCGAGTCGCGGGCAAGAAACAGATGAGCACGGCGGCGTTTTATTGAGGAGGTTTCGTTTTTGGTCTTGTATCGCACTCTAGAGCCCGACAAAACTGTCGCCGTAATCAGATGATCAGAAGGCTATGGCGCGCGCAGTTTTTTGCAGCCAAAGCAAGATGAAGATTTTCACCTTTTTAATCCTCTGTTTCGCGTCAGTCGCCTTCGCTGACGACTTCAAAGCGATTGACGGGAAAGAATACAAAAACGTCACGGTCAGCCGGGTCGAACCCGATGGCATTGTGCTCATCAGCAAATCGGGAATATCAAAGGTCTACTTCACCGAGTTGCCGAAAGAGGTTCGGGAGCGGTTTCATTACGACCCGGCGAAGGCCACCGCATACTCGGCCGAACAAACTGCCAGTCAGGTCGCGTTTCAAAACCAGCAAGCGGAATTACGGCGGAAAGTGGCCGAAGAAAGAAACAAATATTGGATCGGGCAAGAACCAGCCAAAAATTCGCAGAATAAACTTCCGACGCCCGCTGCATTTGTCACCAATCGCGGCCAACAAGGCGAAGTGATCACTCACGGCGCGCCGGTGGACATCAACAGACATCTCGTCCTCGGCAACGTGACCGTTGTCGATTTTTATGCGGACTGGTGCGGCCCGTGCAGAGAGCTCTCGCCAAGCTTGGAGCAGATGGCAAGCACCGATCCGGAGATTGCGCTGCGCAAGATCGACATCGTCAATGGGAACACGGCGGTGGCGAGGCAATACAACGTCCACGCGATCCCTCAGGTTAACGTTTACAATCGCGGCGGCCGTCTCGTTGGCACCGTTGTCGGCGCCGACATCGAACAGGTCAGGCGTTACGTAGCACAAGCGAAAACCGGCCGCTGATCGATCAGGTCGCAGCGGAAATCATCGGCCCGGTGGTGAGATTAGCGGGATCACCTCGCGTTTATTCCGCCGACAAACACGAAAATCCTTGTCCAGGGTGATAACGCTGTGTCGCGGGTACAGTTCGCTCATACGGATCAGACAGAGATCCGCCAAATCGGGTCGTCGATCCTTGTAGCGTTTAGCCAGCGCCGCGAGCTGCGACAGATGATCGTTGCAATCAAAGGCGAGACTGACCAACTGGTCTTCGATCATTTCGAAGACAATCCCGGCGTCGCCGAGATGAAACGTGCGTAATCGTAATCGATTTGCGCGAGGGAAACGGCGGTCACCCGCCTTCGCGACACTTCGGCGCGGCAGGTAGGCCGCCGCTACAGGTCTTGCGTTTTTGAGAGGGCAGGACGATTGAAGAGTCATGGCGAAAAAAATGCGTGTCGTGCAAGTCCCGCGGGCGAAAGGAGCGTTTGAGATCGTTGAACGCGATATTCCGGAGCCACAAGCGGGCTGGGTGCGGGTGAAAGTCGATGCGTGTGGCATTTGCCACAGCGATTCGGTAGTGAAAGAAGGATTGTTCCCAGGGATTCAATATCCGCGGGTTCCGGGACATGAAGTGATCGGGGTAGTCGATGCGGTCGGTTCCGGAGTTGGGCAATGGAAAACCGGTCAGCGAGTCGGCATCGGATGGCACGGTGGAAACTGCGGTTATTGCGATAACTGCCGGCGCGGCGAATTTTTTGCGTGTCAGGTCAATCTCTTGGTAACCGGGCTCTCGTTTGACGGTGGGTACGCCGATTACATGGTTGCGCCCGCGATAGCGCTGGCGTCAGTTCCGGACGATCTCGGTGCGGTTGATGGTGCGCCTCTCATGTGCGCCGGGGTGACGACGTTCAACGCGCTCCGGAACAGCGGCGCGCGTCCTGGCGATGTCGTGGCGGTGCTCGGCATCGGCGGGCTTGGGCATCTCGGGGTGCAATTCGCGGCGAAAATGGGATTCAAAACAATCGCGATCGCGCGTGGGAAAGATAAGGAACCGCTCGCCAGAAAACTCGGAGCGATCCATTACATCGACAGTCAGGCGAAAAATCCTGCGGCCGAATTGAACAAGCTCGGCGGCGCGAAGGTTGTGATCGCAACCGTGACGAATGCCGAGGCGATGACTG
>QHOD01000313.1 GCA_003218615.1 Verrucomicrobiota bacterium | reverse complement strand
TAAAAGCCGACATGGTGAGCAGATTTGAGAAGGACATAATTAGAGCGGCGAGCCTACGAGAGAACCTGTGCAGGGTCAAAAGTTCTGCTGTTGTTCAGCCCTTCCCACAGCCGATAGAGCGAGAAGACGCGATTCTTAAGTGGAGCCTTGCTTATGAGCAAGCCCGAGCAGAGCCGCGCGATGGCTGCGGCTGGGGTTAGTCAGGGTGACGAGCTGAGGCGAACGCTGATGCGTCCCGCATGGACTGGCATTCCTGAAACAGCTTTCGGCCGAGACGACGCGCGGTCTCGATAGAAACGAAAAGGGAAATTCAAATTCAATGAAACAGAGTCAATGAAAGGGGTGTTAAATCATCTGATGAAAACAATAAAAAAATGTGAAGGTAAACACCGCAAGGGAGGGGTCTTGCTCTCGCTGGCTTGCGCAGGCGTCATTGCCGCTTTTATGGCCGGATGCGCGGAAGCGCCTCCCGTGACCGCGTATGACGAAGGCTATTATTATCCGACCGGGAGCTACGTGCGTGACTACGCCGGCTACTACCAGGCCTACCCGTATTCGGATTCGTATAATGGCCCGCGTTACCGCATAATCGCCGGCCAGCACGTTTACGAGCCGTACTACTACGGCAGTTACTACTCCTACTGATCAGCAGAGCTGCTTCGTTGCGCATCGGTGCACCGACTGTGCGCCGATGCGCTTAACGCGCTGTCTGAAGACAGTCGCGTGCGGTTGCTATTCTTCGATCGCGCCGCCGATATCGCGCAGATGCTGGCGGAAAGTGTAAGCCGGATTGGCGGATCTCTTCTTCAGATAATCAACAAACACCAATTGCTGTCGCAATGTTTCCCCTGCTTTGATTCGACTCGCCTGCCGTCGCTCCACCTGCCAAATATCACGCGCGGCTCTCAGCACTTGGTCGACGGATTTTGCTGAAACGAAAATGCAGCCATCGTCATCCGCAAAAACGACATCGTTCTTTGTCACCTCAAACGCGTCAAACCGCGCGACTCGTAGCGCGTCCGCGCTGCGACAGTCGAGCCGTTGCGGCCCAGACGGACAGGAGCCGTAGCTGAAGATCGGCAATCCAATTTCTCTCAACTCCGGCGTGTCGCGATGAGTTCCCCAGACCACGATTCCGGCGAGATCGCTTGCATTCGCTTCAAGTGCAGTCAGATCGCCAATGCATCCTTCATCCGTCCGGCCGCCGTTGTCGATTACGAGAACATCACCCGGTTGCGACGATTCCATTGCTTCGAGGAAAACATCCACGCTCCCAAAATGCTTCGCCGGCAAGACGCGTCCAGCCAGGCAGTGCCCCGGAATGACCGGTTGAATTCCCGGCGGCGCAATAAAGATCGGCACCCGTAGGCGCAGCGATGCATCCGCAATTAGCGGCGAGGAAAGCTCGCGAAATTGTTCGGACAATTCACCGTTATTCATTCCTATCTGTCATTCCGAGCGAAATGCCAGTCCCGGTTGGACCGAGCAAGAGCTCACTGTTTCTTTGATTCGTTTAGCAATTTCAGCAACTCATCTTTCCACAGCGCCGCAACAGTGTGACTGCCGTGCCCGCGCGTTTTGTCGCTCAACGGAATAATGACGGCGCGGCCTTTTGGCACACGTTTGATTTCGCGCTCGAGGATCCGAAGCTCCGGCGGATTGATCAGGTCGTCGGCGGAATTGATGGCAAGAAGTGGAGCGCGGATTTTTTCAAGGTTTGGCCCAGGATCGTAATCGTGTGACGCCTCGAGCGCGTAGAGCACATCGTTCGCGTCATCGGTCTTGACGATCTGATCCACGAACTTGCCGAGAACTTCATCCGTTTTCGCGAGCGTTGGCGCTTCCTTTTGTCGCAAAACTGGATTGCTGCTCATGAACCAAAGCATCTCGGCGGCGGTGCGCAGACTCGGGGGCTGTCCCGCGGCCGCGGGATAATCTCCCCCGCGCCAATCAGGATCGTTACGGATCGCATCGATGATTATCCGTCGCCAGCCGCGATTGCGTCCGGAGATTTGCGTCGGCAAACTCGCCAGTGGCATGAGCGCATCCATGAAATCGGGA
>QHOD01000312.1 GCA_003218615.1 Verrucomicrobiota bacterium | reverse complement strand
CATAGGTTTTTCCTTCTGGGTGGTTAGACCTTGCGAGGTTCTTATCTATTCAACGTTCGTGAATCAATTTTTGGATGCCTCACGCGCAATTGTAGGAGGCCCTTACCCAAAGCCGCAGTACGCGTGACCGGACTTTACTGCAAAAAAGAACCACGCAGTGGATTCTCCCTTTTTCCTTTACCCAATTAAACTCTGATGGCACCGGGCTTGGTGCGGTGTTTTTGATCAACAGCGCTGTTGCCGAAGCGCCTCGAACAACACAATTGCAACGGCGGTGGCGAGATTCAGCGAGCGCGTCCCGTGCATTGGGATCGTAATACAATTGTCGATATTGGCCGCGAGCAGAGTCTCAGGCAGCCCTTTCGTTTCGCGACCGAAAACGAGAAAATCGTCTTTCCTAAACGTCGCAGCATAATAAGCGCGTTTCGCCTTCGTAGTCAGGAAAAAATATCGCGCCTCCGACGACTGTACCCGCTGCAAGTCATCGAAGGAATTCCACAATCGGGCGTTTACTTCATCCCAATAATCCAGACCGGCGCGTTTCAATTGCCGATCTTCCAACGAAAAACCTAGTGGCTTTACCAGATGCAGTGTCGATTGCGTCGCCAGACAAAGCCGCCCGATATTTCCGGTGTTCGGCGGAATCTCCGGTTCGACTAGAACGACATTGAACATGCTGTAGCCGGCATCGTTGATGCCGGCCCACCGCGATCGCCGATCGCGGCTACAACTTGCTTGCCACGAATTTTTCCAGCTTGACCACGTCGACCGCGAATTTGCGGATGCCTTCGCCCGTTTTTTCGTACGCCATCGCGTTCTCATTCAAAAGCCACCGGAATTTCTTCTCGTCCAATTCAAGCCGCTGAATATCGGCTTGCTTCGCTTTTTCGGGAGCGAGTTTTCGCTCGACTGGCTCATACGATTCGGAAAGTTCCTTCATCAATTCGGGGCTGATCGTCAGGCAATCGCACCCCGCCAGCTCCAGAATTTGCCCGGTGTTGCGAAAACTCGCGCCCATTACTTCGGTCGCGTAACCGAACTTTTTGTAATAGGTGTAAATTTCCTGGACCGATTGCACCCCTGGATCTTCAGGTCCGGAATAATCGCGTTTATTTTCTTTCTTGTACCAATCGTAGATCCGTCCGACGAACGGCGAGATGAGCTGCACCTTCGCTTCAGCCGCGCGCACCGCCTGCGGCAGCGAGAACATCAGCGTCAGATTGCATTTGATCCCTTCCTTTTGCAGTTGTTCGGCTGCATTAATGCCTTCCCAAGTCGAAGCGATTTTAATGAGCACCCGCTCGCGCGGAATCTTGCGTTCCTCGTAGAGCTTGATCAGCTGCCGCGCTTTTTGGATCGAACCTTCGAAATCGAACGACAAACGTGCATCGGTCTCGGTCGAAACGCGCCCCGGCACGATCTCAAGAATGTCGGTGCCGAATTGCACGAGAAGATGGTCGCAGATGTCTTCAATCTGAGCGGCACCGCTCAAGCCCGATTTCTTACGATCGGCCAGCACTTCTTTAAGCAGATGGGCGTACTGTTCTTTTTGCGTCGCAGCATAAACGAGACTGGGATTCGTCGTCGCGTCCTGCGGTTTGAATTCCTTGATCGATTCAAAATCCGCCGTGTCGGCGACGACTTTGGTGAACTGCTTGATCTGCTCGAGTTGATTCAGCTTTGTTTCGCTTTTCTTCGGTTCGACAACTGCAGTGCTCATGATTTTTCCTCCGCTTTGAAATCTACTCCGCAAAGCAAGATCGACAATCGCAAACTGACGCCTGTAGCGGCGGTCTCGCTGTCGCGCCGTAGCAGAGCGAAGGCGGATGACCGCCGATCCCGGGCCAGCGCCTCAATCCAAGGGACTTTTCATACCAATCCCCGGTTCGTTCAGCACATGCGTATAAATCATCCGCGTAAAAAGCGAAGCCGCGATCTAGTACGCGACTTCGCTCACGCGGCTTACGACGAATCGGGTCTTTCTTCAAGTAATGAGCAAGTTGAAGCTCGAGAAAACGCCGACCTCCGCCGCTTTTGAGGTATCTTTCGCGTCCGAGTGCATCTGCCTGCTCGGTGTATGCCTCGTAGTAAATCAGCTTCCATGGGCGCCGGTAAGAAGTTGCAAACGCTCCGCCTTCCGCGTGCTGCGTGAATCTGCGTCGCAGATTCGCCGAATAACCGATGTAAAAGCCATCAGCAGTTACTGAGCGCAGCACGTAAACGTAATGCATGCGCAAATCGTAAACTCCCTTGGCGTGTGAGCGAAGCTTTTACGCGCTCATCGAGCAATTTTGGTTTGTTTGTGATTGGAAGATTAGCTAGGCTTCCGGACATGAGCACGATTGTGTGTGACGGACCGGAAAAGGCAAGCCGGA
>QHOD01000311.1 GCA_003218615.1 Verrucomicrobiota bacterium | reverse complement strand
CGTATGTCGCGACCAGACCTGGCCAACGCAGCACAACGATGGCGCAGATCACGATGGCTATCGCAATCACGAGCCGAGCGGAAGGAAAGAGCGGAAAGAAGTCCGCCAACGTGATTCCCAATCCAGCCATGACACCCAGGCCGACGAATGGCTGTCGCGGCGCACGGAGAAAATTCATCGCAACGTTTTTCGTTCATTTCGCGGTGATAGCGCAAGTTCTTCCAACGACGTGCCTGCCGCTGTTCTTAATGAGCGCCTCACATCGCTGCCGGAGGCGGGGACTGTCGTCACGGCGTGACGACTCACTGGTCAAGAAGCTGAGGGCAGATCGTCGCGACGAATGCTTCGGTATTCCCATCGGG
>QHOD01000310.1 GCA_003218615.1 Verrucomicrobiota bacterium | reverse complement strand
CAGCTTGGCTGCTTTGAACGCCAAGGGTCACGACGCCACCCGGTCCTGTCCATCGGTAGATCTCTGGCAATCCGGTCGTGACCGCTGCGGCACCGGCGATGACGTCGCCGCGGGCGGAGATGCCTGCGGCCGAGATCGCCCGGGGAGTAGCCCTCACCGGAGTCAGACGCTGCACCCCCGTCGCCTCGGTCCACCGGAACGCAACGCGCTCGTCGAAAAAGAGCGCGATCCCGACGATCACGGAGCCATTGCGATTGGTCGCCAGAGCCACGCTGTTCGGAAAGCCCGGCGGCGGTGCTCCGAGCGCCACCATTCCAGTCTCCGCGGTCCAGCGAAACGCATGCGGAGCCCCCGAGGCATCGAAGCTGGCGCCGCCGACCACGCGACCGTCATTGGAGAGAGCCAGACCCTGGGAGGCCACATCGCCCGGCAGTTGGCCGAGTCCCTGAAAACTCACTGGGCAGGACGCATTTGCCGGCGCAAGGAACGAGCCTGTGGCGAAGAGCGCCACGGCGCAGGCGCAGAGTAGAGATCGTGGAAACCGGGTTTTCTCCCAAACGAGCGGCGGATCGAGCTGGTGCGGCGAACTCCAGGAATTCATCGACCCGTTTTTAGTTCGTTTCGAGTGATGACGCAAGTTCTTCCAACGACCTGGTGCGCTCGGCTAAGCTCTGGGTGCCGGGATAAGTAAAACCGGACGTGCGCTGTGTTTGATTACGCCTTTGGTGACGCTGCCCACCAGCAGATTATACATGGCGCCGTGGCCGTGGGTTCCCATCACGATCAAATCGGCGTTAAGAGCATCCGCCTGGTTTAGGATTTCTTCGGCCACCGTTCCGGTCGGCTCGTGCAATGCGACTTTGATTCCGGCTTGAGCGATTTCCTTCTCCCATTGTGCCAGATTCGACCTCTGGCCTTCATCTTCGGGGATTAGCTGCTGCATCGGACCAAAGCCTGGAACTGGCACGCCCGACATCGGTGCGAGCTCGGGCATTCCAGCCAAGCCATATCCGAGAGCACCTGGTGCCGCGGCCGCACTGAGTTCTCTGACGTGAACAAGATGAATCTCGGCACCGAGGCTTTTGGCGAGCTGCCGCGCCAGATCGATCACCAGCGGTGTTACATCGGAAAAATCGATCGGAACAAGAATTCGTTTCATGTTCGCGCTTTCGAGCTTAGCTGCCGTGGCCGTCAACCTCAAGATGGTAAGCTACAAGAGACTGATTTTGCCCACTAAACACACGAATTCACGCCAAAGAATTCCAGAAATGGAAACCATCAAACCTTCTGTGTATTTCGTGGGCAATCCGAAAAAGGTGCACTCGAATCGGCCCAAGCTTGTGCCGTTCTAGATCCGTTTAATCCGCGAAATCCGCGGTCGTGCCGGGGAAATGAGATGCAGACCCTGCGACTGCGCCGTAATTTTGTTTGTGCACGATTTGTTCGGCCAAACCGGCGATCCTGATCTTGAGAACGCAGACAATGCCGCGCCGCTTGCCACGCGCATGCGGCCCCGTTCGCTCGACGAATTTGTCGGTCAGGAACACATTCTCGCTCCGGGAAAACTCTTGCGTCGGGCAATCGAAGCCGATCGTTTGCCTTCAGTGATTTTCTCCGGCCCGCCCGGCAGCGGAAAGACGACTCTTGCCCGCGTCATTGCGGAAATGACCCACGCGAAATTCATTCGAATCAGCGGTGTGGAAAGCAACGTTGCTGAAATGCGCCGGGTGATCGCTGCCGCAACGAATCGCCTCCGCACATCTGGGCAAAAGACGATCCTGTTCATTGATGAGATCCATCATTTCAACAAGGCGCAGCAGGATATTTTGCTCCCCGATGTTGAAAGCGGAAATCTGAGATTAATCGGTGCGACCACCTACAATCCGTTTTTCTATGTAAATA
>QHOD01000309.1 GCA_003218615.1 Verrucomicrobiota bacterium | reverse complement strand
CTCGCACGCGCCAGGCTTTTGGTCCCGCAACGGCGGGATTGCGCCGGAACTCTGGAACGATTGGAAATGGCAGCTCAAGAACAGGGTCACCTCTCTCGCTCAACTCGAAAAACATCTCGATCTTAGCGAAGAGGAACGCAGCGGCGTTCTGCTCTCGGGCGACAAACTCGCGTTGGCAATCACGCCGCATTTTTTCAATCTGATTCCGGGAGAAAAAAATCCCGACGATCCAATCCGGCGTCAGATGATTCCGCGGATCGAGGAGACCTGGAAATCACCTTACGACATGGCCGATCCCTGCGGCGAAGATTCGCACATGCCAGTGCCGGGACTGGTGCATCGATATCCAGACCGCGTCCTGTTTTTGGTGACGGATCGTTGCGCAAGTTATTGTCGATATTGCACCCGCAGTCGCGTTGTGAGCGGCGTGGGCGAACAGGAATTGCACACCGATTTCGAGGAGGCATTCCGCTATCTCGAAACACATACCGAAGTGCGCGATGTGCTCTTGAGCGGCGGCGATGCGCTCATTTTCAGCGACGATAAGATCGACAAGTTACTTTCGCGGCTGCGTGTGATAAAGCACATTGAATTTCTTCGGATCGGCACGCGCGTCCCAATTTTCCTGCCGCAACGCATCACGCCAGAGCTTTGCGCGATTCTGGCGAAACATCATCCGCTTTGGATGAGCGTACACGTAAATCATCCGCGCGAGCTCACGATTGAAGTCAAAAAAGCACTCGAGCGATTGGCCAACGCCGGAATCCCGCTCGGCAACCAGAGCGTGCTGCTCGCCGGTGTGAACGACGATCTCGAAACGATGAAAACGCTCGTGCACAAACTGCTCATGTGCCGCGTGCGTCCGTATTACATTTACCAGTGCGACTTGATTAACGGCTCATCGCACCTGCGCACGTCGGTCTCAAAAGGGATCGAGATCATCGAAGGGTTGCGCGGTCACACCACCGGCTATGCGGTTCCGCAATATGTTATCGACGCCCCCGGCGGCGGCGGGAAGGTGCCAATTAATCCCGGCTACATCCTTTATCACGACAACGAAAAAATCGTGATCCGCAATTACGAGGGAAAAATTTTCGAGTATCCCGAGAGCGGCGGCGACCAATCCGTCCAGTTCGCTCCACAACGGGAGTATCATGATGAATATCTTTATTCATGAAGCGCTTTGCCATTTCCACAATGCCGCGCCGCAGCGTGAATCGAGCCGGCGGGAGCCGTGCGACATAGATGGCAAAGCCGTTGGGCCGAGCGAGCGGGAGCGAGTGAGTCAATACCACGACGGGTATTTGTACTCGTAACCTAGTTTACTTTCGGAGCTTTGCTCTGACTGAGCATTTCACGGGCACGCGCTGCTCCCGCGAGCGCATTACGGCGTTGGGGTGTCATGGCGAGCGCTCTCTCGAATTCTCTTAGAGCATCGGCCGGGCGATTTAATTCCAAGAGCAGATCGCCGAGTTGTTCGCGCGTCGGCGAAATTGCGCCCGGAGTCACCGGTTGTTTTTCCACGGCGTCTTCTTCGTCGGCCGCAGCACGCATGAGCTTCACGGCTTCGTCACCTTTTCCTTCGGCGTGGTTGATCCAGGCCAAAGCGGAATTGAGCTGCACATGAATTTGCCTCGCCCAATATTCATCGCCCGCAGCTCGCATTTGCTCGTAAGCGCTCTTTAGTTTCGCAGCCTCTGTTCGCGCGGCCGGGGCCTGTTTGCTACGCGCAAGTCCAACTGCACGCGACCAGGCGGTAACTGCCGCCGCTTGAGGCAGCGCGTCCGTCATCGGCGCGAGCCGCGTCGCTTCGCTCCACTTTCGACGTTCAATCGCGTAGCGCGCCGGCATCGCGCTGGCCGCATACGCCACTTTAAAATACTGGGGCGAAAGGTCCGTCATTTTTCGCAAATCATCGAGGACGTGCGCCACGTCCTCATCGCGTCCGAGCTGTAAGTACGCGTAGGTAAGATAATCCATGGCGTGCAATTCCTCGCCAATGTCGCCTTGCTCATGCGCGGCCTTTCTTGCGGCGGTGTTCGAAGCGATTGACTCCTGCCACATTCCCAATCGTGTGTGGATATGAGATGGCATGTGCAACGCATGCGGCGCGGAAGGCGCGGTCTGTGCATAAACGCGCGCCGCTTCCACGCCTCGGCTCGCCATCTCAGCGTTGTCGTAGGCGTGAATCAGGTAATGGGGAATTCCCGGATGCTGCGGATACTTCTTAAAAAGCGGTTCAAGCAGAGCAGCCGCTTTTTTTTGATTCGCGTGAGTTGAGTCCGTCGGTGGAGCTGTAGCAAGAAGGGCCAGCGCGTGAAAAACCTGGCACTCAACGTCGTCGGGATTGCCTTCGGCGAGCTTGCCCATCGCGGCAGTGTAGTGATCGGCGCGGTCCGAGTAAGACCTCGAATCCTGGGCGTAGATGAACCTCAATGCGTCGATAAATCCGCGTTCGCGGTCCGATCCACCGAGCTGTCGCGCGCGTTCAATTTCTTCGCGCCCGCGGGCCACGTTCTCTTCCGGAAGCGGCGGGGGCCAAAGCGGATGAAAGCAGGTCATCGCGATTCCCCAATGCGCCATCGCGCATTTCGGAT
>QHOD01000308.1 GCA_003218615.1 Verrucomicrobiota bacterium | reverse complement strand
AGTTCGTGAACTCGTCGGCCGGCACGAGGTCAGAATTGGAATCAGCGCGAGAGATACAACTACGCCTATCGCCTTACGCATGATTTCTTGCGACGACGCGAACCACCTGTGGGCCGTGGCCACATCTATTTGCCGCCGTAGGTGAAATCGTCGAACAACGTCACGCTATCGGCCTTGGTCCACACACCCACTTTTCCGGCGTTCGCAAAGCTCGCATCAGTTGCCTCGATTACTTTGGTGCCGTCAAACGTGACGGTGAATTTGTTGCCCTCGAAGTCCACCCGGAGCGTGTGCCAGACGCTGGAGGTCACCTTCGTGTTGATGTTTTTAAACGCTACGCGCTTGCCGTTGACCGTGTGATAGATCGTGACGTTGTCCTCCAGCGCGTTCGCGCGAGATATATAGTAATTGTTTGCGTCCTGCACCCGCCAGATAATGCCGCCGGCTTGATCTTCCTTCCCCGCGACCGGCTTGAACTTCACTTGGATAAATCCGTCTTTGATGTTCGTGTCATTCTTGAAACAGACCGGGAACGTCGCCTGACCTGATTGCTTTAGAACATTTGGTTTGCTCGGCGCCGATTCGTCTTTTTCGACGGCCCATTTGGCCGTGCCGCTGCCGGTTTGCGTCGCGGTCCAGCCCGGAGGCGGCGCACCGGATTTCATACCGTCGAAATTGACCGTCTCAGCGATGGCCAGTGCTGTTGCCATGGTCGTCGCCGTTATCGTTACGCTTAATGTCTTCATAGTTTCCCTTCTGGTTGATATAAGGCTTACGGCAGCGGTGAACTGACCTCGAGCAGTCCACCTACTAAAATCCCGCCTTTGACAGCTTGCGCTAAATCTTTGGCGGAACCGCGGCCCCAGTAATGAAAAAACATCATGCGCGGTTGCTCGTGCGTCATGTGTTGATGGATGGCGACGATGTTGATCTTTTCCTTGAGCAGCGCCTTCAAAACCGGCTGCAATTCATCTTCCGTTACCGCGAAATCTCCGTCGACGACGGCGTTGCCGTCGCTACCGGCGAAGGCGGCCCAGGTGTTCACGCCCATGTCCTTGTTGATCTTGACGCCATGCATTTGTGCCGGTCGACCAATGGTGAACTTCACCATTCCGTCTTTTGATTCGCCTTGCATGCCGAAGATCTCGTTGAGAGGCCCAGCGGTAATCGAATTCTTTTCGGGTATTGGCGTCTGGCCCACGGTCGGGAATGACTCTGCTGGTTTCGCGTTCGGACCCCGGATTGCTTTCGTCGTGTCGTAAACTTTTCTAACCGCGCTCGCTAACTTCTCGATCGTGCCTTCGCCTTCGATGTGCATAAAGAATACTTTCGGATGATCGAAGAAGAAATGATTATGCAGCGCGGTCACGTTCAGCCCGTTGTCAAGCGCAGCTGACATCGCGGGGTTCACTTCGTCTTCAAATAGAACCGTGTCGCCCATAACCATGGCGCCACTTTTTGTTTCAGTGAATGCCGCCCAGGTGCCAAGACCCATGAACGGCGGCATTGTCCATCCATCGACAACGACCTTCACGTCGGCGCGGGGGAAAGTGACTCGATAAACGCCTTCCTTCTCGTTCATCTTTCCCTTGAGGCCGGTCAACTCGTCGATGCGCGCTGTATTAAGATCGGCCGCGAGAGGCGCGTAAATGGACGCTGCGAAGATTACGCCGGCGGTAAGAATTTGTTTCATACTGTTGTATTTGTTTGCCTCCTGTTTATTTGGATCCTTCGGCGCGAAAGTATTTCGCATTGGAATAGCAAGTTGGATGTAAGCGCAGGGACGGCATGCTATACGTATTTCATTGTAAGCACTGATCGCATGCAGGCAACTTCCTGGCTTCTCCTCCTCTACAGCCTCCCCACCAGGCAAAAGACGGAACGCGTGGCGGTCTGGCGGCGGTTTAAAAAAATCGGCGCAATCCAGATCAAAACATCGACCTATCTCCTGCCCGACAATCCGCCGCAGTACGAGCATTTTCAGTGGCTGGCGCAGCAGATTCGAGATTTCGGCGGTGACGCGACGCTGATTCGAGTTCAGGAGATCGAGGAGATGCCCAATGAGAAACTGATTGCGCTTTTTAATCGGGCGCGTGACGAAGAATACGGCGCGATCAAAACGGCGTTGCATGGTTTTTTGGCGCGCGGCAGAAAAACCGATCCCGAGACAAAAGCCGCAGAACTGGAACGGCTCACGCGTCAGTTCCGGGCAATCCGCGATATCGATTTTTTTCAAAGCTCGAGAGGGCAGGACGTCCAAATGCTTTTACGGCGCGCCGAGGGAACGCCTAAAAAAACGCTGCCGCGACTGGAAGCGAAAAATTATCGCGGCAAAACCTGGCTGACACGGCCTCGTCCCGAAATCGATCGGGTAGGGTCAGCCTGGTTGATTCGGCGATTCATCGATCCGCTGGCGAAGTTTGTTTTCGCCGCGGCAGTTCCGTCGAATCGCGAAACCATTCCTTTCGACATGGTAGATGTGGAGTTCTCCCATCACGGCGATTGCTGCACATTCGAGACGTTGATTCGGCGATTCGGAATTGAAGACAAGGCCGTTAGGAAAATCGCCGAAATGATTCATGATGCCGATCTCGAAGACGAGAAGTTCCAGCGCACCGAATGCATCGGTATCGATCGCGTGCTCAAAGGCTGGGCGAAACAGGCAGTGCCCGATGATGAGATCTTGCGTCGCGGCTTAGAGTGT
>QHOD01000061.1 GCA_003218615.1 Verrucomicrobiota bacterium | reverse complement strand
TCTGGCCGAAGCTGCCAATGGCCCAACGACGCCGGCAGCGGATATAATTCTCGAAAAACATTGGGACGAGATATTTGTGATTCCAGATATTCTTTGCAACGCCGGGGGCGTCATCGTTTCGTACTTCGAATGGGTGCAGGGGCTGCAGAGCTTCCTCTGGACCGAGTCCGAAGTGACCGATAAGCTTTTCCGCATTCTTGAGCATTCATTTGCGCAAGTGATCAAGCGGGCGA
>QHOD01000060.1 GCA_003218615.1 Verrucomicrobiota bacterium | reverse complement strand
TTAATTAGCGTTGCGCGAATCAATGAAGCCGGTGAGTGGACTGGCTTTCTTTACAGAGACAACGATTTGTCAATGCCGTCTCAGGGTTGGGCGAACCACGCGACGGTCATGGGCTATTATCTTCATCGGCTGAAAAACGGGCGCAGTTTGTACCGTGGTCGCGAAATCAAGGGCGGGAACCACGGCTTTCTTCGCTCCAAAACGTGGCACTTCACGGAATCGACGATCGACGGAACTGGCTCGTTGAAATATCGAATTGGACCCAAGGATTTTTCGCCCACCGAATACCCACTGAAAGTTAGCGTCGATCTAATTTACAAAATCGAGGCGAATAAAGTGAGCGTTCTCTTCGAGTTTCGAAACGACGAGCCTGACTTGACCGCGCATGTCGCGTTTGGGTTGCATCCAGGATTTGCCGCGACTTCGTTCGAAACCTTTCGCTTGCAAATGCCCCGGGGCTTTTATCGCCGGCACTTTTCACCGGGCAACTATCTCTCGGGAGAAACACGCGACATCGAGTTCGCCGGCGGCGAAATGCCGTTCTCGAAAGCCGATTTGCCCGGTTCGATCATCCTGGAACTTGTCAATGTTCCAAGACGGGAATTTTCCTACGTCGATCCGCCCAGCGGCCGCTGGGTAACTGTCGATCTAACCGGCGTCCCTTATCTGACTCTGTGGTCTGATGGTGGCCCGTTTCTCTGCATCGAACCTTGCTGGGGCTTGACCGATCATCACGAACAACGCGTGTTTGAAGACAAAGAAGGAATCCAAACAATTCCTTCGGGCGGCGAACTGCGCGCCTCCTTCGCCATGACTCCACAACTTGCCTCCTGCGATTAGAAATTGTTCCGTCCGTTCTTACTGTAACGTGTACATAAAAAGACCGCACAGCGGGATCGAACCACAGTGCGGCTCTTTTCTCTTAGTGTTGGCCGTGATCGGTCAAGCCGCCTAAGCCGCCCAGGTGCCCCGGGCCGTGGCCGCCACCTTTGGCGTCTTTTGCTGGCTTGAGGTCCTGGACTTTGACCTCTTTTTTGGCTTTCTTTTGTTTCTTAGTTTTGTCTTGCATATTACCTTTCAGTTGTTTGTTGTTTGTGTTGTGTCAGTGACCACAGCGTGGCTCTTTTCTCTTAGTGTTGGCCGTGTTGGATCAAGCCGCCGTCGCCGGTGCTTAAGTGATGGCCGCCACCTTTGGCGTCTTTTGCTGGCTTGAGGTCCTGGACTTTGATCTGTTTCTTAGCTTTCTTTGTCTTCTCTTGTTTAGTTTGCATATTAGTTTTCCTTGTTTGTTGTTTGTGTTGTGTCAGTGACACCGAACAGCAATTGATGCCCGCCTTTAACGTCCTGTTTTGGAATCAGGTCATCCAGGCGAATCAACTTGTCCTTACTGCGCTTGGGCCTTTGATTTCCTGACTCTCCGGCGGGCGCATTTTTTTTGTTCTTCGGTGCACTCACTTTGACTTTCCTATATTATCAGTATTCGTGCCAAGATCGGCCAGACAGGGACGAAACGATCATAGTCGGTTTGTTTGTTCTTAAACGAGAGGTGGTTACGGAGCTCTTACCTATCAAAAATAGATAAATTGACATCACACGTGCCGCGAACGCTGGGTTCATCTTAAGTCCCTTTCGGCCCATTTTCGAGTCAATTCATGCTTCATTTTTGGCCACGCCTCGCAGGTAACGTGCGAGCGTCGAGCGAGAAATGCCGAGCAATTTTGCTGCGCGCCGCTGGTTTTGTTTCGCTTGCTCATAGACAAATTTAATGTGTCTTTTCATGGCGCTGTCCAGCGACAGATCGGTAACAGGGTCGTGCTCGTTATTATTGGTGAACACGGAAACCGATTTGCCGGTTTCGGGAAAAGCGCGATCTGAATCCAGATCAGGAGGAAAGACGACATGCTCTGGCAGGATCACCGAGCCATTACAAAACAAAGTCATGGTGCGCACCGTGTGACTTAACTCGCGAAGGTTTCCCCGCCATGCATGATGCAGCAGCTTTTGCATCGCTTCAGGGTGGATGGCGGTAATGTTTTTGCCCTCTTTTAACCCGGCCGCCTTCAATTCCGCAGCAATCAACGCCGGCAATTCCTCCCACCGTTCACGAAGCGGAGGAATGAGCAAGGTGAGGCCATTGAGGCGCTGATATAGATCCTCTCGAAATTTTCCCAAGCGCACCCGTTCCCGCAGCGAGCAGTTTGATGCGCAGATGATTCGTGCATTGGAGGTGAGCATTCGCTCGGATCCCAGGCGCTCAAATTCGCCGTACTCGAGCACGCGCAAGATTTTTACCTGGGCGAGTGGACTCATCTCCGAGATTTCGTCGAGAAACAGCGTGCCGTTATTGGCCAATTCGAATTTGCCTTTGACGCTTTGTTGCGCACCGGTGAACGCGCCACGCTCATGACCAAACAGCTGGCTTTCCAGCAACGTGTCGCTGATCGCCGACGCGTTGAATGCAATGAATGGTCGACCAGCGCGTGCTGATGAATTGTGGATCGCATAAGCGAGCAAGGTCTTGCCAGTGCCCGTCTCGCCGAGAAGCACGACCGGCACCTCTGATTTTGCCGCCAGCGCCGCCAACCGCAAACAGCGCGCCATGGCGTCGTTGCTTGTGGTCAGGTCCTCGATTCGCAATCTGGTCAGGGGCTCTTGCATTGCGATTCCCAGGATTTATTGCTTCATGCTTTCGCGCAGCTGTAGAATTGGCTCGAACGCATATTCGATCAACGTGCGTCCTCCGACAATAATGTGCGCATCCCCCCGCATGCCGACGCGTAGAGGCAAAACTTGTCCCGGACGTGGAGAGATCTCATAGCGATCGAGCGATCCCAACGCGACGAAATGGGAGCCATCTGCGGTCGTAACGGCGGACTGACTAATCCAGTCGAGTTTTCCCGTTACAGCTCCATAGCGCTGGTAAGGGAATGCTTGAAAAAAGTACCGCACGCGCTGAGCAACGGCGAGCTTCGGGACACCCGCTTCAGTTAAGGCCATTCGTGCCCGTGGTTTAGCATCCTTCGGTGCAAGTTGGCAAAGGACTTGTCCCTGCTGAACAAAACTGCCGACGGTCCGTTGATCCATTGAAATGATGACGCCATCGTAGGGGCTGCGCACCGTGAGTAAGTTTTGCTGCGCATTTACCAGATCTGCCTTCAAAGCTCCGATCCGCATTTTCAACTTTTCTATTTCCGCCTGTTGCTCGCCGCGCTGTCGCTGTCGCTCTGTTTCCATTCGCTCACGATCAAGATTGACCTGCTGGACGGTTCTTTGGGCTACGCTGAAATCCTTTTCCGATCCAGCCAGATCGAGCTTCAGCTTGACCAGATCGATTTGCGAAAAGCCACCCTGGGTCGCCAGCTTCTCCAAACGAGTAACGAGATCCCGACTGGCGTTTACGTGATTTTCGCGGAATTTCACTTCGCTTTTCGCTTGCTCGATTTCAGCTTTTTTTATGTTCAGCTGCGCGGCGTACGCAGTATCACTTTGAATGAGGCTCTCTTCTTTATTGCGTAAATCCTCCGTCAGCGTTCGAAATTGGGTGTCCCAACCGCGAATCTCATCAGAGCGCAACACGAACAGCTCCTCGCCGCTTTTGACAGTTTGACCTTCGCTCACCGCGACACGGCTAATCATGGCTTGGCGCGGCGCCTGAATTGGATCGGCGCCGGTGGCGGGGATCAGCACAAATGGACAGCGCACGCTCTCCGGTAATCGCATGACAACCGCAATGAGCAGCGCAAAAAGAAACGCTGCTATCAATAGCCACGCCGTTGACCGAACGATCCAGGGCGGCGGCTCTTGCGGCGACATTTCCGATTCCGCATCGAGTGAGCCGCGCTGAGTTAATTGTGAGCCCATTGGAGAATTAGTTCAGATTCCCAGTTGCTGGCTTGCCAGATAATAATAAAGGCCGCGTTGTGCCATCAACTCATCATGCGTGCCAACTTCCGCAACACTGCCTTGTTCGAGCACCACGATCGCATGCGCTTCGCGGATCGTACTTAAGCGATGCGCAATCACAATTGTCGTGCGACCGGCCAGTAATCGCCCGAGATTGTCCTGGATCGCGCGTTCCGATTCTGTATCGAGCGCGCTCGTGGCTTCGTCAAAGATCAAGACCGGAGGATTGTTGTAGATCGCGCGAGCAATGGCGATGCGCTGCTTTTGCCCACCAGAAAGGGACAGCCCTGATTCGCCAATCTTCGTCTCGTAACCGAGCGGCAGACGCATGATGAACTCGTGCGCAGCGGCGGCTTGGGCCGCGGCAAGAACCCGGTCGAGATCCGGCTCGGGATCGCCAAAGGCAATATTGCGCGCGATCGTTTCGTTAAACATATGATTTTCCTGAAGCACCATCCCGATGTGGCGGCGTACGTCGCGATAATTGAGAGTTTTTAGATCGACATTGTCGAAAAGGATCGTTCCTTCCGTCGGTTCGAGGAGTCCGGCAATCAATTTGATGAGTGTGGTTTTGCCGCACCCGCTGCGGCCGACGAGCGCAACCATGCGCGCCGGCGCGAGATCCAGCGTGATATTTTTCAGAATATCCGGCGACTCAGGGCCACCATATTTGAAACTTACGCCGCGTAACTCGACTCGCCCCTCCAAACTGTGTACCGGGACGAGACGGGAACGATCATGACCTTGTTCCGGTTCCTGCTCGAAAATATCGTTGAGCCGATTCAGGAGGACAGCGGCGAGCTGCATGGCGTCCCAAACTCCGAGCACTTTCAAAATTCCCGCGTACGCCAATGCTGTCAGGGAGCTAAATGCAACGAATCCGCCAACGCTCAAATGTCCGTTAATGACCTGCGTCGCGCCCACCCACAAAAAAATGGCAGTGGAGAGGAGCCCTATGCTCTGGAGGACACTGTCCCACGACATTACGATAAAGGTCGACTTAAATATTTTTTCCGAAACGGAAAGAAACTCATTCAGCATCGCGTCGCGAAACGTGCTCTCGGCGGACGCCGCTTTCACCGCCTCGATGCCTTTGATCGCGTCGATTTGATGGGAACTGTATCTGCCCTGGCTTTCTTCGACACCATGATACAACGGGCGAAGCACTTTCACCGAAAAGATCATTAGCCCGACGTAGAGCGGCGTCGTCGCCAGAAAGGCGATCATGAGCAACGGGCTATACATCGCCATCAAAATGACTGCGCCCATAAGAAAGACTGAGGCCAGCAAGGCGCCGACTCCTTGTTGCACGGCGAATTGTCGAACCTGCCTCGCGCCGTCTAACCGGCGCTGAATGTCGCCTGTCCTACGACTCGTGAAATAAGTCATCGGCAGGGAGAGAAGTTTTCGGCTCAGGAAATCGAGCACCGCCGTATCAAGGCGCACTGCTGCAAAGGCGATCAAATATTCCTGTGCCAGGGTGGCAAGCTGCACGAAGACGAGCGCGGCGAGCATCCCAAACAGAATGGTTTTCAGCAGGCCGATGTCGTTTTCGACAATGACCTTGTCCACGACCATCTGCGTGAACACAGGAAAGAGCAGTTGAAGAAAAGCGACCGCGACGGCGAGTCCAAAAACTTGCAGCAAGATGACTTTAAAGCGTGCCAGGAATGGAACAACCCACGCCAGCGTTGGTTTGCTTTCCGGGGCCTGTTCGAACGCTATCGTATAATCGAATAGCGCCGCATAGCCCGTCCACTTCGCTTCAAATTCGCGGCGCGAAATTTTCTGCCGCCCGAGCGCCGGATCGGCTACACGGACAAACTGCTCATCAACATCGTAGAGAACGATCCAGTGATTGCCCTCCCAATGCACTATCGCTGGCAGAGGCATCATAGGCAGATTGCGTAACGACACTTTCAATGCGCGCGCCGCCAGTCCGAGCTCGGTTGCGGCGCGCGTAATGGCCTTTAGACTGGTGCCGTCTGTTGCCGTGTGGCAGAGTTGTCGAATGCGAGCCAGGCTTACCTTTCGGCCAAAGTGCCGGCAGATCATCCCGAGACTGGCCGCTCCGCAATCCATCTCATCGATCTGTGTAATGTGATCGATTTTGCGGATTCGCTTCCCGCGTTTGCGGAACAAGCCCTGCTCGTCGGCGAATGGATCTTCTTTTTCCTCTTCGGTCGGCGGCTGCTCACCGTCCAGTTCAACTTTGTCCTGCACCTGCGTCTCGGCGGGTAGTAGCTCAGTCGTGAAATCAAGCGGTACACGGGCTTCTGTTTTTGCCTGGTAAAGCGCGAGCCGCTCACTCAGGAGCTTGTCGAACTCGGGGAAGCGACGGCGCAAGTCCCGCGCCGACTTCGGGTCAAGCGCGAGTAACTGGCAATCCGAGAATGCCTCTACCGACGCAGCGCGTGGCGAGCCGTTCAAGATTGACAGTTCGCCAAAAAAATCGCCTTCGCGATAAAACGCGAGATTCTGGTCGCGGCCATTGACTCCGGTAAAAGCGCGCGCCCGTCCCTTCTCGATCACATAGAGCGGTCCGGCGTCGTCACCTTCGCGAATAATAAGACTGCCTTTCGCGAAGCCGGCGGGTTTTAATTTGTCGATCACGCCGCGCAAAGCAGGGGCGGGGAGGCGGCCGAAGTTGCTGAACTGGTAAAGGAAGCTTTGTAGCGCCCGGTTGCGGCCGGTCGTTTCGACATACTGCTTCAACTCCGGCACTCGGCCAACGAGTTCGAGAAAATCGGTGCGATCGATTCGCAGAACATCCACTGCCGTGCTACAGCGCACGGTCGCGTTCCGCGTTCCACCTTCAGCCAAAGCGGCCTCCCCAAAAGAGTCCCCCGGTTTCAGCACTGCCAGTGGAATCTCCTCGCCGTCCGGCTTGATTTTCAGCGCACGGGCCCGTCCTCTCGTTAACACGTAAAATGAATCAGCTGGATCGTCCTGTTTTACGATCACATCGCCGAAGTCGTAGTGTTCTTCCTGCAGAAGCGGCTCAATCGCCCCGAAATGTTCATCGGAAACAAAGCGGAACACCGATGAGCGTCGCAGAATTTCGCCGTCTTGTGCTTTCATTCTGCGGAAGGTGAAATGCCGCCGAGCCGCCGGTGCGTGTATCTGCTGGTAAGCTCGGAGAAATGCCGGTCGAGTATTCGTTGATCGATTCGCGATTTAATGTTTGGATCGTCTGTTTGCGGCTCGATTTTCTTGATTATACGACACAGTTCGAATCCGTCGCCCCGTGCTGTTGGTTCCAGGATGTCACCCGATGAAACGCTGAGAAATCGCTGCTGCGCGTCGGTGCCAATATCTTCAAGAACAAGGTCCACACGCCGATAAGGGTATCTTCCCTCGATGGCGACTTTTTCCATCGACATCCCATCTTCGCGTACGCAAAACAACGCTTCCCGGGCAGCATCGCGGGATTCCAGCTCGATTACTTCAGTTTCGACCCGCATGAGCGGCAATCGTAACATCGCCAGTTCACGTTGACGCGCTTGTGCGGTTAGCAGCGAATCGCAACGTCGGCGATATGCTGCCTCGAGTACAAGCATTTCATTAAACCATTTCGAGTCGCGCCCCAATTTCTTCAGCCAATTTGCCAGTTGCCCTGGCTTAACTCTGTTCGATTCAAAAAAACTGCGCTCTTCGGCTGTGATCGCCTCTGGAGTTGGGTCTTCCTCAGCGCAGCGTGCCGCCAGACGCCGCATTAGTTCGCTTGTCATCCGGTCCAATTCTCCAGAAAGAATCAATTCCGCGACGAACAACTCGCGCAGATCGGATGACGCGGAATTATATTCTGCCTGATCCGGAACAATGTCAGCAATCGTGCTGGCATAATATTGACGGGTAAAGTACTCGCTGAAGTCATCAAATGTGAGGCCTCGATTTTCCAGCCACACTTCCGTTTCCTCCGCAGTGATCAAATCGTGCTCGTAACGAAACGCTTCCATCGCGGCGGAAACTGCGGTCTCATCAAAATCCAGATCCAGCTCGTCCGCTCGGCTTTCGGCTGCTATGCGGTGGAGAAATTTCTTCCACTGTGCGTCCAGCTCGCCTCTGAAAATGGCCGCTTCGATCGGGTCGCGGGCCGAATATTCCTGATTTGCGCACGCGCACACCATCAAATCGTAATGTGAAACTGACTCTGTGCTCGGCATCGAAGTCCGGTTTCTACATCCTTCCGGGAAGAAAGTCGAGCATCTCATTAAGTTATTAACAACCAGTGATTTGACCTGCCAACACTGCGAACGCACGGTTCAGTTCGCCTTATGCCAACCGCTTCGCTTCAGGCTTTGCTCAAGCACTCGATTGATTACGCGGGAATGTTCCCGCCTTGTAGCCTTGATCTGGAGCCAGCCCTGCAAAATCAGGCAGAATACGTTCGCTCGCCGGACGAATGGATGCTCGGCGCGTTCGTTCTTTCCGTTGAACAATTCGATGCGGCCAAGCAACTCCTGCCGCGGTTCGATCCTCTGCATCCGCTCCGCGTTGCCGCGCTCGGGCCCCGGACCGAGAATGCGGACGCCTTTCTTGCTGCGCTCGAAAAAGCTGATGCGGCGATTGGTTCGTTATCGAAGCACAATGTCGATCTCGTATCCATTAGCCACCTCGAGATGTTTTTACCCCACGATAATGTCAGTCCGGCTCGCACCGGTCTGGCATTGCTGAAAGAGGCGAGATCGATTGTTGGTGATTTGCCGGTTTTCTGGGAAGCGCCGCCGGACAAAGCCGAGCAAACCATCGCATTGGTCGCGGAACACAACTCCGATGCCGACGTAGCAAGCTTCGGTTACAAATTGCGCACTGGCGGAGTGACGGCGGATGCGTTTCCAACTTCAGGACAAATTGCCGGGGCGCTCGTGGCGCCGGCTACGCATCAAGTGCCGATCAAGTTCACGGCCGGTCTGCACCACCCACTGCGACAATATCGCGAGGAAGTCCGAGCCAAGATGTACGGTTTTCTAAACGTGCTTGGCGCGGCGGTGTTGGCCGCCGAGCACCGATGGGATGCGCGCCAAACCTCGATCATGCTGGAAGAT
>QHOD01000307.1 GCA_003218615.1 Verrucomicrobiota bacterium | reverse complement strand
CCGGCCAGGAAGACTTCATCTATTACGTGATCGCCGATAATCCAATCGGCGAATCTTGCTACTATCCCGACAGCGGGAAATGGAAAGTCAATAAGTCGTCATCAGCGGATCGCGTCGTCCTAAAAGGTCAAGAGACCGATTACTTTGACGGCGAAGAATGATCGATTGTCGTGTGTAGCAAAGTCGAGACATCTCTCGATGTGCCTTGACACCTAAGAACAATCCAGAGATTCCTCGACTTCGCTCGGAATGACAGGAGACGAGGACGCCAGAGTAAGTCGAAAGGAGATTCTTTTGCCCTGGCCCGCTCTGTATCCAAATTACAACCATGGATTCGAACAAATCGCCGCAGGATTTTCCTTACAAAACTTACCTTAACATTCTGCACGGACCGCTTGAACTGATCGACGTGCAGAAGTTAGCCGATGCCTGCACCGACAAGTGGTATAACCAGACGCTTTGCAAGGTGAACGATTCTGTCGTCAGGCTGGCGGTGGTTCAGGGCGAATATCATTGGCACGAACACAAAGACATCGATGAATTCTTTTTTGTTCTCGACGGACATTTCCTGATCGATCTCGAAGATCGCGTTGTCGATGTTGCCCCGAGGCAGGGCTTTGTCGTGCCCAGAGGTGTGCGCCATCGCACGCGCGCGCCTGAACGAACCGTGATCTTAATGGTCGAGCGTGCAGACATTGTTCCTACCGGTGATTAAGCGCACCGAAGCCAGGTGAAAATAATTTCGGGTGGACAAACCGGCGTCGATCGCGCGGCGCTCGACGTCGCACTCAAGCACGAAATCGAGTGTGGTGGGTGGTGTCCAGCGGGGCGTCTCGATGAATTCGGGAGGATTCCGGATCAATATCCGGTTCAGGAGTTGCAAGCTGGTGGTTTCACTGAGCGGACACTGCAGAACGTGAAAGATTCTGATGGAACTGTCGTCATTTACGCAGTCAAACTTGCCGGCGGCACTGAGCAAACAGTCCGCTTCTGCGTTGAGCAACGACGGCCGCACGAACCGATTGACGCCTGCAAGATTTCCACTGAAAAGGCCGCGCAGTTGATCGCCGATTTTGTCCGCGAGAACAAGATCGACATCCTTAACGTGGCTGGCCCGCGCCAGAGCGAATGGCCGGCGGGATATGATTACACTACCGGCGCGTTAGAGATTTTCCTGGCGAAATTGTAGGGCGTTTGTGTCAAACGCCGAACCGCAGGCGACCTCACTCGTAACGCAGCGCTTTAACCGGGTCGAGGCGGGCCGCGAAATAAGCGGGAATCAGCGCGGCAAACGAGCAGATAAGAAACGCGCTGACGCAGATAATGGCAACGTCCCTCGGGATGACTTCCGCTGGAATCGCCGAAAACTGATAGACTTCGCGCGGAAAAATCTCGATGTGCAACGTCGCTGAAAGCCAATGGCTGAATTCGTTCCGGTACCGGATCAGTGTCATGCCGAGCCCCAGCCCCGTGAGGGTTCCGAAAAGGCCAACCACAGTCCCCTGGCCGAGAAAAACCCAGATGATTTGCGCAATGTTTGCCCCGAGCGCTTTCATAATTCCTATCTCGCGACGCTTTTGCACTGTCACCGTGATCAGCGTGCTCATGATCCCGAAAGCCGCGACGACCACGATGAAAAACAAAAGGAAAAACATCACCGTGCGCTCGAGCCGCACTGCCTCGAAATACTGACGGTTCATGTCGATCCAAGTCTGTGCGTATTCCGGTGGCTCAAGAGATTGTTCAATCGATTCTTTTACGCGTTCGGCGCTGTACGGATTATCGGTCTTGACGGTGATGCCGTGTAACGCGTCCCCCAAGCCGTAGAGCTCTTGACCGACAAAAATCGGCACGAGCAAAAATTCAGAGTCGTGCAGGTAATGACCGGTTTCGAAAATGCCGGTGACGGTCAGTTCCTTCGGCAGAATTACGTCGCGCAATTCATCGACCGCTTTTTTTTCTTCGTCGCCCTTCGCGTTCTCCAATTTCTTAATGCTGTCCAGGATCTGGCCGAGATTACCGGGCGAATAAACTGTAATTTTATCGCCGACATGCACTTGCAGTTTTCGCGCAAGCTCGATTCCCAGCACCGTCGATTCGCCTTCCAGATCGAGCCTGCCGAGTTTAATGAACTTTTGCAGCGGAATGACCTTCTCCTCCTGTACGGGATCGATCCCGCGAATCATGGGCGCGAGCCGCCGGTTTTGAAATTCCACAATCACCGGCCCTTGGATGTAGGGAGCCGTCGCAACGACGCCAGGCGCATGGTCGATCTTCGCTTTGAGCGTTCGCCAGTCGCGCAAAACGTCTTCTGTGCTCACCAGAATGTGCGCATCGAAATCGATCACTTTTTGGCGCAGCTCGCGATCGAACCCGGTCATCACCGAAATCACTAGAATCAGGACCGTCACGCCGAGCATCACGCCAACGACGGAAATCAGCGTGATGATCGACAGGAACGTGCGCTTGGGCTTCAAATACCGCAGCGCCAAAAAAAGACTAAAGGGCAGTTTCAAATTGGCGTTACCGTGGCCGCGAATCCGCAGGTTTTCCAGACAAAGTGTTGGTAGGGCGCGACCGCCCGGCGCACCGAGACACTATTTCAGCGCATGCCCTTTTAGTTCTTCGAGCGTGACGAACTCGAGCGCAGAAGCGTGCGTGGCTTCAAGATCGACAGGAGCAGCGCGGTTGTGATCAAGCGCGCTTTTCCAACGCGTGACGCAGACGCACCATTTGTCGCCTGGCTTTAGTCCCG
>QHOD01000306.1 GCA_003218615.1 Verrucomicrobiota bacterium | reverse complement strand
TGCTGAGCCAAAGAAATACAAGATAAATAAGAATCGACAATGCGGCACTGGCTTCGACAACAAAACCGCCGAGCCCCTCGCCGATGCGCTCGGCCGCAAGACGAGTAAAGATTTGGTGAGCGCCGTAAAGCACAGCAGCAATGACCGCATACCAGAACCAGGCTGCCACGAAACAAAATCTAATTCATGAAATGGATCACCCGCGAGAAAATTAAAGTCGATCGAGTTGCCTGCCCATGGCTCATCAAAAAATTCATCGACCGAGATGCAGAGTTTGTCTTCCTGCCACACGACACTGACTGGGCAAAGATCGATGACGGAATCGTGTTCGACGTGCCCAATTGCGAGCTTGGGCATCACGGCGAAGATGTTTCGTTCAATTCGATCATGAAAAAATACAAGCTCACCGATCGAGCGCTCATTTTGCTGGGCGAGATTGTGCGCGCGGCTGATTCGCGTCCCGCCAGTCCGCATTCAGCCGGAGAAGGTTTGCGATGGATCGCCAGCGGCTTCGGCGCCCTCGGATTGAGCGATCACGAAATTCTTGACCGCGAATTCATCGTTTACGACGCGCTTTACGCGGAATGCAAAGACCGGATCAGCCGAGATTAAGTCGCCGAAGCAGGCTGGCCGACTTCTTCGGGCTCAAACGCAATCTTGTCATCCTGCTCATCGCCATTTTTGTCATTGGCGCAGGCGAAGAACTTTGGATGCGTTTTGTGCCGAAGTACCTGCAAGCGGTCGGCGCGACTGTTTTTGTTATCGGTCTTTACGATGCCCTGCGGACTCTGCTTGGGGCGATTTACGCTTATCCCGGCGGAGTGTTTGTGGATCGCTGGGGACATCGCCGGGCATTCATAATTTTCAACGTAGTCTCAATCATCGGCTACGCGCTGGTCTTGCTTGTTCCGCATTGGGCAGCGGTGATCGCCGGAATGTTTTTCTTCCTTTCATGGAGTTGTTTTTCCTTACCCGCAACGTTCTCCCTGGTTGGAGCGGCGCTCGAAGCGAATCGCCACTCCATGGGTGTGGGCGTTCAATCGGTAATCAAACGATTACCGATCATAATCGCGCCATTTTTCGGCGGAGTGTTGATCGATCGATTCGGAATCATCAACGGTGTGCGGATCGCGCTCATCATCTCGATTTTTCTCTCCGCAGTCACAATTCTAGTGCAACGGCAATTGCGCGAAGAATCCAACGATGAGGCGCGAACGGTCCAAGCCGGACTCGTGTCAGACGCGGCTGAGCCGGAGCGTTGGAATTTTTGGCGAAGCTTCCATGAATTCAATTCGCCGATGAGGCGTTTGCTCTTGAGCGACATTTTGATCCGCTTTTGCGAACGAGTTCCCTATGCGTGGGTCGTAATCTTTGCGATGGATTACATCGGCGTCAGCGGTCGGCAAGTGGGCATCCTAACCGCCATAGAAATGGTCGCCGCTTCGCTGTGCATCATTCCCGCGTCGCATTACGCGGATCGACATGGCCGCGAGCCGTTCGTGATCGTGACCTTCATCATGTTTACGCTTTTTCCGATCAGCTTGCTGATGTCGCGGAGTTTTTCGGCACTCATGATCGCATTCGTGATTCGCGGTTTCAAAGAATTTGGCGATACGTCGCGTAAGGCTCTGATCATTGGATACTCTGAATCGGAACGACGCGCGCAAATGATCGGCGCCTACTACCTTGTCCGGGATTTGATCGTCAGCAGCGGGGCGATCCTGGGCGCCTATTTGTGGAAACTGGGTCCCAGAGTGAATTTTCTCGGCGCAGCAGCTCTTGGAATGGCGGGAACGATTTTTTATGTGAAAACGATTCGCGATAGCCGACAATCAGCCTTGAGTGATCTAAAAAAGCAGTTGGAGATGCGTCGAACTCGCTGGAAATAGCAAGATGTCGATCTTGCTGTTTCGAATCGCTGCAATTCTTTGTTTTCTTGCGGTCGCGCTCGGCGCATTTGGAGCACACGGACTCAGATCAACGCTCGAAGCTCACGGCATGCTGGACGCCTGGAACAAGGCCGTCCTTTACCATTTCATTCACGGGATTGCATTGTTCGTGCTCGCGCTTTTCGGCACAGCGAATCGCGGCGCGTGGTGGCTGCTCTTTGCCGGTATTTTTCTGTTCAGCGGCAGTTTATATGTAATGGCGCTGACAAATCTTCGCTGGCTTGGTGCAATCACGCCGCTGGGCGGGATCTGTTTTCTGGGGGGTTGGGCGTGGCTGATTATTGCGCCGACACGCTAACTAGGGGCGTTTCACCCAAACCGCAGGCGATTGAGGTCAGTCGCCCCTATTTCGGATGGAACTTGTTGCAGGACGCTCTTTTTTGATACACTCACGGCCTGATGTTTAGCGCGTTGTCCGAAGCAGAGCGGGACGCGATCACGGCGATCGTGTTCATCGGGACGTTTTTTGTCGCAGTCACGATCGGCCGATTTTTAAAACGACGAGCGGGCGTGCGGCTTGGGCTGTTCTTTCGGCTGTTCTGCCTGACGCTGGCCTTCTACGCAGCCATCGCCGTTTATGGAGTTCATGCGCCGTGGCGGAATCACGTTGGCGCAGCGGTGATCCTTCTGAGCACGGCGCTGGTCGTCGCACTGGTGAATCGGTACGTTTGGGATCTCTATTTCGAAAAGCGACGCCAGACGCCGATTCCACATTTTCTTCGTGAGGTTATCGGCGGCGTCATTTTTCTGGTCACGCTTCTTTTGGTCCTGAGTTATGGCTATCACGCTGAGGCGCAATTGACCGGGATACTCGCCGGCTCCGGGGTGG
>QHOD01000305.1 GCA_003218615.1 Verrucomicrobiota bacterium | reverse complement strand
GCGCCAGCCGCGGTCTTTTTCGCTTCGGACGAAGCAGCGTGGATCACCGGTGAAACACTGGTCATCGCGGGCGGCCTTCGTTGATTAGAAAATGCATGACCAGGTTCTCAAGCGGTTCCCACTCAAAGGAGGGAGCGAGGGTTGGCTCTAATGTGGTACTAGAAAATCCCACCCACGCGCAATGGCAGCAATTTGATCGTCGTGGATACCTTAAGAGCATGAAAACGATTTACTCTCCGAATGGGTTAATAACCCACGATTCTTCTGGCAGCGCCGCACTTCTTCCAATCGCAGACGCACGCTGGCGCATGCGAAGGCGCGATTCGCTTCCTTTAAGTGAGGCGATCCCGCTCTGGTGCGCCCTGTCCAGCCCCTTAACTGGCTTAGTCCTCGGACTCCTGGGAGCATGGTTTGTCACCTGGCTAACAAGTTAGCAATGCTCGCAGGAGAAATAACGTCATCGGAAAATATGAAGAGGGTAATGGAAGCAGAATTCTTTCCCCGGAATTCCGACCACGAGTTGTCTCCGCCTGTTTTAATTGGCGACTCGGCAGTGAGAGAGAAGCGACGCATCCTGATTATCGATAATGACCGCGACAGTACTCGTCTGGTGAAAATCCTCCTCGAAAGGGCCGGCGGCTATCTTGTGCTCGAAGAGAACGACGCCACTAAGGCCCATCAAAGTGCGCGGAATTTCAGGCCGGATCTGATCTTGCTCGACATAGTGATGCCGGTGACAGACGGGGGCGAAATAGCAGCGCAAATTCAGGCCGACTCCGAATTGCAGAGAACACCGGTCATTTTTCTTACTGCGCTGGTCACAAAAGCTGAGGCAAAAGCCGGCCTCCATATCCAGGGGCATTCATTTATTGCGAAGCCAGTCAGTATTCCCGATTTAATCAAAGAGATTGAAGAAAATCTGCCCGCGCATGCAGAGCTTTAAGTCTCGACTCGGCCGCATCCCGGCTTGAAGGCTAGGAAGGTCACACTTGGCACGTAACAAACGCGATGCCAAGCCGTGAAATCGCTTGAACCCATGCTCTCGTCCAGGAATCGTCAAGGACGCGCAACTGAAAGTCTACAAAGGCGCGTCGCATGGCATGTGCACGACGTTGAAGGACAAGGTAAACGAGGAATTGCTCGCTTTCTTCAAAATATGGTTTCAGGTTCGACGGCAAGGACCATGACTCATCAGCGATTGTTCACGATCGCAGCATCTGGCACGCTGCTGACACTCATCTTTGCTGTGGGTTGTTCGCGCAAGCAAAGCACGGTCGTTGCGAGCGCGCCGGAGGTGCTAGTGACCGTCGTTACGCCGAAAGATGTGCCGCGGATCCTCGAACGGGTCGCCACGCTGGACGGTTTCATTAACGCGAATATCAACGCTCAGGTCCAGGGCTACATCGTCTCGCGCGATTACCAGGAAGGAAGTCTGGTGAAAAAAGGCGATCTGCTTTTTGAGATCGACCCACGCCCCTTTGAAGCCGCACTGGCACAGGCCAAGGGAACTCTGGCAAAAGACAAAGCTAACCAGGTAAAAGCAGATGCGGATGAAAAACGCGCGCTCGATTTGTTTAACAGGAAAGTTATCAGCGACCAGGAGCGGGACACTGCGGTGGCGGCGGCTGGATCAAGCAGGGCAAACGCGCAGGCGGACGAAGCGGCGGTGAAACAGACAGAGCTGAATCTTGGTTACACCAAGGTGACGGCGCCGATCGATGGAATAGCCGGATTCACCAACGCCCAGGTCGGCGATCTTGTTAATCCGACGAGCGGTGCACTGACAACCGTTTCACAGATCGACCCAATCAAGGCTCTTGTTACCGCCGGCGAAGGACCGTTCACGGATTTTGTTTCGCGCCACCCTGATCCGAAGGAGCGCGAGGCCTATATACGGAGCGTGGAGTTCGAGTTGATTCTCGGTAATGGCACTGTGTATCCACACAAAGGAAAATTTTACGCGCTCGATCGCAGCCTGGATCCGAGGACTGGATCGATCCGCTACTATGTGACGTTTCCGAATCCGGGAAACATTTTGCGGCCGGGACAGTTCGGAAAGGTGCGGTTCGTCGCCGACATGAAGAAGGGCGCGATGGTGATTCCGCAGGAAGCGGTAAACGAGTTGCAGGGCAACTTTCAAGTCGCGCTTGTCGATCAGGACAACAAGGTCAGCATTCGTCCGGTGAAAATGGGCGAACGCATCGGCGCTATGTGGGAAGTGACCGATGGTGTCAAGCCGGGTGACAAAGTGGTCGTCCAAGGGATTCAAAAAGCTCGCGAAGGCGCGCAAGTCACAGTGAAAGACTGGACGCCTCCCGCCGATGCGTTGGTTTCAAAAGCGGACCAGCAAAAGAAGCCCTAACAAATGTCGGAGTTTTTCGTCCGGCGGCCCATTGTCGCGATCGTCATCGCCATCTTGATGACGCTGATTGGCGGCGTCTGCATGCTGGCATTGCCAATCGCGCAATATCCGCAGATCGCGCCGCCGGAAATTCAAGTGCAGACGCACTACACCGGCGCGGACGCGCTAACAGTCGAGCAATCGGTCGCGGCTCCGATCGAGCAGCAGATGAGCGGCGTCGACAACATGAACTACATGTACTCGATTAACTCGAACAGTGGCGACATCCGACTGATCGTGAATTTCGACATCGCCACGGATCCGA
>QHOD01000304.1 GCA_003218615.1 Verrucomicrobiota bacterium | reverse complement strand
ACGCGGTGAAACAAGCGGTCGAGCAAGGCAAAGCGCTCGCCCAATCCGAGATGACAAAACTCACCGGGGGTTTGGGCGTTTGACACAAACGCCGCTACCATTCATCGAATTTCGCTGGCGCCGAAGTAAGGCTGCAGTTTTTCGGGAACGCGTATTGAACCATCCGGCTGCTGATAACTCTCGATCAGCGCGGCAAATAATCTCGGCAGCGCCAGGCCAGATCCGTTCAACGTGTGGCAAAAGCGGTTTTTCCCATCGCGATCCTTAAATCGAAGATGCATCCGGCGCGCCTGGAAATCTTCAAAGTTCGAGCAGCTAGAAACTTCGAGAAATGCGTTCTGGCCCGGTGACCAGACTTCGATGTCGTAAGTCTTGGCCGAACCGAATCCCAGGTCGCCGGTGCAAAGCTCGACCACCCGATAATGCAAGCCAAGCAATTGCAGGACGCGTTCGGCATCAGCCGCAAGTGATTCCAATTCTTCGTACGATTTTGCCGGTGCCGTGATTTTCACGAGCTCTACTTTGTCAAACTGATGCACCCGGATGATCCCGCGTGTTTCGCGCCCGGCTGCGCCGGCCTCGCGCCGAAAACACGGCGTATAGGCAACGAACTTTTTCGGAAGATCGCTCAGACCCAGGATTTCTTCGCGATGAAGGTTTGTTAGTTGGACTTCGGCCGTCGGCGCGAGAAAAAGCTGGTTCTCTTCGAGCCCGTACATGTCCGCTTCGAATTTTGGCAGTTGCGTCGTGCCAACCATGCAATCGCGCCGGACCAGAAACGGCGGGCTGATCTCGGTATAGCCGTGCTCCCGCGTGTGCAGATCGATCATGAAATTGATCAGAGCGCGTTCCAACTTTGCGCCCGCACCGGTGAAACAGATAAAATCGCTGCCGCTCAGTTTCGCCGCCCGCTCGAGATCGAAAAGCTTCAACTTTGCGCCGAGCGCGACGTGATCAGCAGGTTCGCTTAACTGAGGTTTCTCGCCCCAACTGCGCGCCACGCGATTCGCACTCGGGTCTTTTCCGACTGGAACGCTCTCGTGCGGCAGATTCGCAATCTCCAGAAGTAAATGCCGTTGCTCTTCATCGAATGTGCTTGCGCGTTGTGTAAGATCGACAATCTCATCACCGATCTTGCGGACCTGCGCTTCAAGGTCTTCGCTCGGTTCGCTACGCGAACGTTTTGCGCCGATCTCTTTGCTCAAACGATTCCGATCAGCTTGCAATCGTTGTAACTGAGTCTCGATCTTGCGCCTTTCCGCATCGACGCGGAGTACCTCGGCGATCTTCGCGTCATCACCGCCACCTCGTGTCGCGAGTCGCTCACGAACGAAATCCGGTTTCTCACGAATCAAACGGATGTCGAGCATGGCGCAGATTATCAGCGAAGTTAAAAGCGTTACAAATGTTACATCGTTAAAAAAACGAATCCCTTTGTAACATTGTAACTCTTTTAACCCTTTTAACCCCGTTGTATAATTTCCCCGTGGAAAAGTTGGATCTTCTTGCTGTCGCGCTCGGTCTTGCCGCCCTGGCTGGAATCAACCTTTATCTGACGGTTTTCGCCACCGGACTCGCCATTCATTTTCACTGGGTCACTCTGGCGCCGGCTTACCAGTCACTCGCAGTGTTGGGTCACCCCGCGATTATTACAATCGCCGGGATTCTCTATTTCCTGGAATTCTTCGCCGATAAAATTCCATGGATCGACTCCGCCTGGGACGCTGTTCACACTGTTATTCGCCCGATCGGCGGCGCCCTGCTCGCGATTCAGGTGCTCGGTCATCCGAGTCCAGCATTTACTGTAATCGTGGCATTGCTCGCCGGCGGCACGAGCCTCGTTGCTCACACCGCAAAAGCAGCTACGCGTCTCACCAGCAACACATCACCCGAACCGTTTTCGAACATTGGCCTGAGTCTCGGCGAGGACGCGGCCGTGCTGGGCGGATTAGCTCTCATGCATTTTAATCCGCTGCTTGCTCTGCTGATTTTGCTGCTGGGCATTATTGCCTTCTTCTACTTCGCGCCAAGAATTTTGCGCGCCATGAAAGCGAAGATCTGGCTGGCGCTGAAAAAATTGAATGGACCGGCTGATCTCGCCACGCCGGTTAAATTACCGCTCGCATTGCCGGCGCGGCTCGCATCTGTTTTCGCCCGGGAAGATGTCCTTGGCGAAACAATAGCCTGGGCAGCCCCATGTATCAGCGGACGGGGTCGGCGCATTCCACCAAATCTTTTCGGCGCGCTGGTTGCGACAAATGAAGAGCCGCGCAAAATCATTTTCGTGGCGCGAAAAAGCGGACGCCCGTTCGCACGCACGATCGACCTGGAAGGGTCGATGGCGGCTCATGAGCCAAGATTTCTTTCCGAAAATCTTGTCATTTTCCCTGCTGTTGGAAGGGGCCCGAAGTATTTGTTTGTCTTTCCACGATCGGACGCAGGTTTGGTTGAGCAGATTGTGCAGTATTTACGCGAGCGCGAACCGGCGCTCCACGAACAAACAACAGCGCTTTAATGGCGTCTGATATCGGCGTGCCGCGCCATTGGATTGGGTAGCGCACGCGTCTCGCGTGCTGGTTTCGGCGTCGCGCCGAAACAATCTTTTCCTAGAATTGCCTCCGCGCCAGGCATAAACCTCGCGCAAAGTCCGCGAACCCGAGACGGCTTCGCCAGCACGCGAGACGCGTGCGCTACCCAATCCAATGGCGCGGCACGCCGATATCAGACGCCATTAAAGCGCTGTTGTTTGTTCGTGGAGCGCCGGTTCGCGCTCGCGTAAATACTGCACAATCTGCTCAACCAAACCTGCGTCCGATCGTGGAAAGACAAACAAATACTTCGGGCCCCTTCCAACAGCAGGGAAAATGACAAGATTTTCGGAAAGAAATCTTGGCTCATGAGCCGCCATCGACCCTTCCAGGAGCGCGCTGGTTTGCCGGCGATTTCGGTAAACGTTTTGTCAGCACTACCGGAGACAAGATCGACATCGTTCAGTTCGGCACGTGGAATCGCGAAGCCGGACCTGATTTTCGCGACGCTGCGATTCGAATAAACAGCAGTGATCCAATTCGTGGGTGCATCGAACTCGATGTGAGCGATCGCAGCTGGGAAACACACGGTCACGCGACCAACCCGGCATTTGAAGAAACCGCCCTGCACGTTTTCGTCGAGAAAAGCGACCGCGAATTTTTCACGCACACGAAATCGAACCGCAATGTGCCGCAAGTTTGCATCGATCCTGCGGTTTTACCCGACGCCTCCAGTGCAAATCTCCCACTTGCCCGACCGGGCCGTTGTCAGGCGCCGCTCAAAGATTTGCCGGAAGAACGCGTCCACAGCATGCTGGAGGCAGCGGCGCAATTCCGATTGCAACAAAAAGCGAATCGGATTCGCAACAAGATCGACAGTCATGGCCGCGACCAAGCGTTGTTTCAAGAAATCGCGGCCGCGCTTGGTTACAAAGAAAACAAATTACCGTTCACTCTGATCGCACAACGCTTGCCGCTAAAGCTGTTGCATGACAAACCCGATGATGGCGAAGCGATGCTGTTTGGTCTGGCCGGTTTTCTCGAAGCGCCCGATCTCAGTGTCTTCAAAAGATCGACAAGAGAATACGTCCGAAAATTATGGGACCGCTGGTGGCCGCATCGGGATAAAATGCAGAGAATGATTTTACCGGCCAAAGTTTGGCGATTGACTGGGACACGTCCAGTCAATCACCCGCAACGACGGCTTGGTGCTTTGTCCACGCTGGCGCGGGAATGGCGAGCATTTCGACGAGCGATGGGAAAAACGATCGCAGGCGACCCGGCTTCGCAAAGTTCCAGCGTGGCGCGCCCGCTTGCCTCTAGAGCGTCCAACTTCTTCAGCGGCCTCGATCATCCGTTTTGGAAATATCATTACACGCTTACCGCTGAGGCATCGCCGAAAGCAA
>QHOD01000303.1 GCA_003218615.1 Verrucomicrobiota bacterium | reverse complement strand
TGATCGGACCGTTTTCTGGATCGACGCGCCGAAGGATGGGGTCGCCACCGCGCTCGACGTGTTGGCCGATGCGATGATGAATTCGACTCTGCCGCCAGAGGAATATCAGAAAGAGCAGGAAGTGATTCGACGCGAATTTGCCATGGGCATGGATGACCCCGATCGCATGGCCGGTCTGCTCCTTTTTGCGACCGCGTATCAGCGGCATCCGTATCGCTTCCCAGTGATCGGCGACATCGAGATTTACAACCAGCTTACGCAAGAACAGGTGATGCAGTATTACAAAACGCGCTACGTCCCGAACAACCTGACGTTCATCGTGGTAGGAGATGTCGTTGCGGAAAAAGTGCGGCAGCAGCTCACGGACCTGTTCAAGGCTTATCCGGAGAAATCGCTCCAGCCGGTGTTCGTTCCTGCGGAACCGCCGCAGCTCGGACGACGCGAGGCGCACGAGGAATTTCCCACGGAACTGACCCATCTCTCGCTCGCCTGGCACATTCCGGAGGTCACGAATCCCGATGTTCCCGCGCTCGATCTTCTCTCGACCATCCTGGGCGACGGACGGAGCTCGCGTTTATACCGGCGCGTCCGCGAGGAAGCTGGTCTGGCTTTCCGTATTGCGGCGTTCTCCTACACGCCGGGCGATCCGGGTTTATTTGGCATTGATGCTACCCTCGACCCGAAGAAACGCGAAGCAGCCGGGCAATTGGTTCTGCGCATCGTCGATGAGGTGAAACAGGCTGGCGTCACTGCGGAAGAGTTGGCGAAGGCAAAAAAAATAACGCTCAGTCATCAGCTTGGTAATCTCACTACCATGCGTGGACAGGCCTCGGACATCGGCTCCAACTGGTTCCTTACGCGCAATCTCAATTTCAGCCGGGATTATCTGGATGCTGTCCAGAAGGTGACACTCGACGACATTAAGCGGGTCGCTGCAAATTACCTGACGGAGAGCAATCTGACGGTCACGTCGTTAAATCCAAAAGGTTCGCTGGCCGCAAAAGCCGAGGGTCCGAAGATCGCCGCTGCGGCCGACATTCAGAAATTGGAGCTATCAAATGGCCTGCGCCTTCTCGTGCGCGAAGATCGGCGGCTGCCACTGGTAGCGATGGGGGCCGTTTTTCGCAGCGGTCTCCTCGCCGAAACGCCGCAGATTAATGGCATCACGCGTCTGATGGCGAAAGTGTTGCTCAAAGGAACCAAAACACGGACCGCGGAACAAATTGCAAACCAGATTGAAGCGGTCGGCGGCTCGATTTCGAGCGACGCCGGCAACAACAGCTTCAATCTTTCGGTCGAAGTCACCAAGCCCGATGTGAAACTTGGTGTTGAACTGCTTTCGGACGTATTGCTGAACGCAACCATGCCGGAAAAAGCGATCGCGCGTGAGAAAGAAATCCAGATCGCCGCGATCCAGCAAGAGGAAGAGCAGTTGACGGCGGTGGCGCGCAACATCATGCGGCAGGCGCTTTTCCCACAGCATCCTTACGCCCTGCGTTCAAACGGTTCGGTCGAGTCCGTGCAGCGGTTGACGCAAAAAGATCTGATCGAGTTTCGCGATCGTTACGTGGTCGGAAAAAACGGCGTCATCTTCGTCTTTGGCGATGTGAACGCGGCGGAGGTGAAGCAGCTTTTCGAGCAAGCGCTCGGCAAAATGCGACCCGGCGCGCTTGCGCTGACGGATGCAAAGCCGGCCGCGCCGCTGGGCAAGCCGGAAACGGTTGAAAGCCGCAAGGACAAAGCCCAAGGCGTGATCATGGTTGGGTTTCGCGGCGCCAGTCTATCGAGTCCCGACCGCTACGCGCTGGAATTAATTGATGAGGCGAGCAGCGATCTCGGCTCGCGCTTTTTTATTCGCATTCGTGAGCAAATGGGACTGGCATACTACGTGGGCGCAAGCGAGATGCAGGGACTGGTGACCGGTCTTTTCGCGTTTTATCTCGGCACCGATCCGCAGAAAATTGAGCCGGTAAAAACGGCGTTGCTCGATGAAATCCACAAGCTCGCCAATGATGGTCTTACGAGCGAGGAACTGGCGCGGGCGAAAAAGAAGTTGATTGGCCAACAAGAGATCGCGAATCAAAGCAACGACGCTTTCGGTTATCAATGTTCCCTCGACGAGCTCTACGGACTCGGCTTCGATTATTACAAGCGACTCGAGCACGATGTCGATGCAATGACGCTCGACGACATCAAACGCGTGGCCGCGAAATATT
>QHOD01000302.1 GCA_003218615.1 Verrucomicrobiota bacterium | reverse complement strand
TGCTTGGCCATTTCTTTTCCAGCACGCCATTTGTTTCTGTGCCGTGGCGCGGGGAACAAAGTTTTGAAGATTTGCTCCGCACAGAGGGACGGAAGACTCCAACGCCTGGCGATTTCGTATTTCTCGGGATTGATCAAAGCACGTTGGAATTGCCGCCGCTGACTGCGGAAGAAATCGCGAGTAATCGTGCGTTCCAGCTCATGACGGAGCGGCCATATCCGTGGTCGCGGGAAGTCTGGGCGCTGTTGCTCGATCGGTTGTTCGGGGCGGGCGCGCGGCTTGTGATGTTCGACATCATTTTCAACCCGCCCAACGAAGGTGATCCGGCGTTTCATGCCGCGCTCGACCGTTATCACGACAGAGTAGTGCTCGGTGCGAATTTCGATATGCAAAACGCCGCACAGGCTGTTACACCAAACAATACGCTGATTCCGCCGCCTCAACTGACCGATGATCGCGTCGGTTTTGTAAATTTCTGGGCGGACCCGATCGACGGAAAAATCCGAGCCGCGAATTATCGGGTGACCGATTGGGAACTCGTCGATTTACCGCCGCATCCTGGCGAAGAAATCTTCGAATCTCTTTCCGCACGCGCTCTAAGCAAAATCGGCCACGGGAATGATGTTCCGCGTGATTTTGGTGGTCACCTGATTCGTTTTACGGCGCTCGACGCGTTCAAACCGTTGCCTCTGTACGAGGTCTTCGACCCGAAATTTTGGCACGCCAATTATAGGGATGGCGCGTTTTTTAAGGACAAAATCGTAATAGTCGGATCGTCTGCGCAGGTGCAACACGACGTTTTTGACACGCCGATGAGTCCGGCGACATCGGGACCGTCGCTTCATTTACAGGCCATGGCCGCGGCGCTTGGCCATGAATTTTTGCAGCCCACCCCAGCAAAGACTGGCCTCGCGCTTGTGGGCGCCGCGGGAGTGCTTGCGTGGTCGCTTATCGCCTTCTTGCGCCGCCCGTTGCTTTGTCTTGGCGCGCTTATTGCGATCACTGCTGCGTATCTTGGCGCGGCCCGCTTCTTTTACGATACGACGGGGCTGCTGCTTCTCACGGTTCCGGTTCTCTCTGCTCTACTATTAAGCGGAGTAGTTTCACTCGGCTTCGAATATGCACTCGAGCGTATCGACAAATTGCGGACGCGGCGCACCCTCGAACGCTATGTCTCAAAGAACTTGGTAAAGGAAATCCTTGAAAATCCGGACGGCTACTACAGCACGCTCCGCGGTGTGCGCGTGCCGGCGACGATGCTATTCTCGGACCTGGTCGGTTTCACGACATTAGCCGAAAAAGCCGATCCTGAAGCGTTGGTCGCGCAACTCAATGAGTATCTCACTCGGATGACTTCCGTTGTTTTCAGCAACGGCGGCACACTGGATAAGTTCATCGGTGACGCGATCATGGCGGTGTGGGGAAATGTGCGCAGCCTTGGAGTGGCGCAGGACGCCAAAAATTGCGCGCGGGCGGCGCTGGGGATGCGAAGCCAACTGCAGCAGCTCAATGAAAGATGGCGCGAAGAAGGCCGAATGGGGCTCGGCATGGGCATTGGCATTAATCAAGGCGAAGTGCTTGTTGGCAATATTGGATCGCAAGAGCGCATGGATCCTACAGTCATTGGCGATTCGGTTAATCTGGCGTCGCGACTCGAAGGTCTCACTCGAATTTACGGCGTCGACATTCTGGTCGGCGCTACCGCGGCAGAATTGGTGCGAGACGAATTTTATTTACGCTCGGTCGCTCGCGTACAGGTGAAAGGCAAAACCAAACCGGTGGACGTCTTTACGTTCGTCGGCGCGCGCAATGAAGATGTCGAACCAGAATTTCTGAAGTGGCTCGAATCGTACGAAGAGGGGCTGGAGAGATTCCGCGCGCGTGATTTCACCGAGGCGAAAATCTCATTCTCACGCTTCCTCGAATTTTATCCGGACGATCTCTTGGCCAAAATGTATCTCGATCGCGCGCTCGAATACGAACAGCAACCGCCGGATGAAGCGTGGGAGGCGATTGAAGTGTTCAAGAAAAAGTAAATCTCTAGCGCAGGTCAAACTCCCGACGTAAAGAATCCGCGTGAAGGAAACGCCGCGAAGTTTTCATTTTCTCGGGATTTGCGGAACGGCCATGGGCTCGGTGGCAGCGGCGCTGCAAGAGCGCGGCTTTAAAGTCTCCGGTTCGGACGAAAACGTTTATCCGCCGATGTCGATTTTCTTGGAAAAAAAAGGGATCATGCTGGAGGAAGGCTATCGCGCCGAAAATATTCCACGAGATGCCGAAGTGGTGGTAATCGGCAACGCCATGAAGCGCGGCAACCCCGAAGTGGAGGCGGTGCTCAACCGAAAACTGCTTTATCTCTCGTTGCC